>CAXGRO010000066.1:0-14416 GCA_964012055.1 uncultured bacterium | reverse complement strand
CCCGCCGCAGCGCTGGAAATGTATGCCATCGCGGCTGACGGAGAGGCGGGCGTCAAAGCGGCTGGGGCCGTAGACCTGCTGCGTCTCTTTGCGGGCGACTTCCAGATCATCGCGGATCGTGGTGACGACTCGCTCGCGCGGATAGAAGTACCAATTGGCGTTGGCCAGCATCACGTACACGCCGTGTTCGTCTGGATACTTAAAGACGGTGGCGCCGTAATAGTCGATGGGCACGCGGCCGTAGGGTTTTTCCGGTGCGGTGGGGTCCAGCGGCGCGTCGGTTTCGTAGATCGCCCGGTCTACTTCGTCGGGCCACATGACGATGCTCTGATTTTCCCAATTGATTAGATCGTCGGACTCCAGTCGTCTGACCGCACGGTAGTTCTCATTGCCCTCGGCCGTGCGGTGCCGTTTGGCGTACCAATGGCGGGTGTAGAGGACGTAGCGCTCGATTGCCGGGTCCCAGAAGATGATGCTCTGGGTGTCCCAGCCGCCGCCCAGTTCCAGTTGAATGCGGCGCAGGAATTTCCAGTTGACGCCATCGGGCGAGCTGTGCATGTGGAACTGCATGGCCACTTCTGGATTGTAAACCTTGGACTGGTTTTTGTAGCGCTCTGCGGGCGGGGCCTGCGGGTCGATCCACACCGAGCTGCCCCCCAGCTTATTGGGTATAACGATGTTGTTGGCGGTCGATCCTTCCTCTTCTATGAGGTTTAGTTCGGGCTTTTCGAAGTGGATGCCGTCGGTGGATTCGGCGTAGCCGACGTAGGCTCGGTCGAGTTTGGGATCGGGTGTGCTGCTTTTCTTGCAGGCGTGGTACCAGATGCGGATGCGCCCGTCGTCTTCTTGCAAGACGCTGCTGTAGATGCCGTAGTTATCCTCCCACGGGACGTCGGGGATCAGCACCGGCTCCGAGGACGGGTAGGGGGGATTCATCACCAGTGATACACCTCTGCTGGAGTCGATGAATTTGTCGTCGACAAAGAGCTGTTTGCTCGATCCTATATCAATGGGTTGCATGACATACCTCGTTTTGCACAGGTGTTTGCCGGCCCCCGGCACCTGGCTATTATTGGGCGGTTGGAAGGAACGCTCTGAATCTATAATAGACGGCTGGAGAGGGCTAATGGAACATTCGGTTCTGTATTGGGACGAAACGCGCTATTCTAGTTTTCCCATCCTGGTAAAGGGAGAGAACGACGAGCTCTGGATCAGCTTCAACTGGAACTCGCATACCCCGCTGGCGCGCTGCGTTGAAGGGGCGGTGTACTCCCACGCCGACGGCCTGGCCGGCGGCGCAACGGGGCACGTGGAGCTATTTTCTCCAGACGGCGGAAACAATTGGTTTGAAGAGGGCAAAGACGCACAGTACCGCGCGTGCTCGGAAACGCTCAGGAGCGCGGTGCTGAGCGACGGCACTCAGATCAGGTTGTCGCGGCCGGAGAATACCTATCCGCCCGAGCGCAAGGAGGAGTTTGTCCAGCGCGGTTTTGCGGTGGAAGAGTTTCCCGATTGCATTCATGTAGAACACAGCATACAAATGCAGCGGAAGAGGCCCGGGGAAGAGGGCTGGGAAAGCCGCGTTTTGAGAAGCGGCGAGGAACTGCCTTTCTTTGCGCTCATGCGCAACGGCGCCGACTTGAAGAGCTGCGTTTTGGCCGAGGACACGCTGGTGCATCAGGTGTACGGCAGTGCCGCCGCCGCCGATCCCTATCGGGCGTGGGTGCTGCGGTCGGAGGATGCCGGTGAGACGTGGGACATGGTGACCATGGCCTACGACGGCGG
Source organism: uncultured bacterium (assembly GCA_964012055.1). Lineage (GTDB taxonomy): Bacteria > Latescibacterota > UBA2968 > UBA8231 > UBA8231 > CAXGRO01. Next base: position 12,631 of record CAXGRO010000066.1, on the reverse strand, counting down.
CGAGCATCCGTTTAACGAGAGCTATCTGTTAAACCTACCCAGCGGACGCATTGTTGCGATGGTGCGGACGTCCAGCGGCAGCAAGAAGATCCCAATGGAAGAGAAGTACATGTGGCAGACGTACTCCGACGACGGCGGAAAAACCTGGAGCGAGGTGAAAAAGACCGGGATGTGGGGGTATCCGCCGCACCTGTTGTTGCTCAGCAACGGCGATGTGCTGTGCAGCTACGGTCACCGGCGGCCCCCCTACGGGATACGCGCCTGTATGTCGCGCGATGGGGGTGAGACGTGGGATAGCGACAACGCGATTGTGTTGCGCGATGACGGGCTCCTCGCGGACGGGGTTGTGGCGGGGAAAGGGACGGCCGACGATTTGGGCTACCCGAAGACGGTCGAGCTGGCGGACGGCTCGCTGTTTACGATTTATTACTTCACTCTCGGCAACAGCGTGACTCACGTGGCGGCCACCAGGTGGACAATGGGTTGAGTCTGTTAAATTTTGGTAGGGCTCTTCCGTCCCTTCAGGAAACAGTTCCCGCCACGTCACCTTCGCGCGTCAGCTTGAGCGGCGGTCATTTATTCTACTGTTGCTTCTTCTAAGGACAGATCTATATCGTTCAGGCTAAGTGTAAGCAACGTGTCTTCAGGCTGATCGACAAAAGCCGCAATCAATTCCCGCTTCTGCAACAACAACTCAGCAATTGAATTGGTCCCGGCGTTTCCGACGGTTAACCAAATGACTTTGGGCGGATGACCGCGGAAGAAACTCAGTTGCCGAAAGTCATCGTCCTTGGATACTATGACAAAACCCTCCTTGGCCGCATAGTTCCAGATGGCCGAATCCGTTTGACCGCTGAGTTTAGCAGTTTCAACGTGAGTAGTGCCAGGGTATGCATCCGCCAACCGCGACACCAAGCGGCGACTCAGGTTTTCGTCGAGCAAAAACTTCACCCAACAGCCCCGGAGGCCAATCGACGCTCGCGCGCAGCGGCAAAAGCAAAAGCGGCTTGCAGGTGTTCAGGTGTAAGAGACGGAAAATCTTCTAAGAGCCGGTCTTGGTCCATCTCACCGGCGAGGTACTCCAGCACGTCATATACCGTAATACGCGTGCCCTTGAAGCAGGGCTTGCCGCTGCGGACTCCAGCTTGGATTTCGATATAATCCTCAAATCGCATGGGATCGGAACATACCTCGGGTATAATGAAGACTCACAGATTATTCGGAGCGTATTCAGTATCGCTCTGCCATAACTCAAGCAATTGCTCTATAAAATCTATAGGTGAAAGATATATGCTCATATCGGGAGCAGCAATAAACTACTTCAGACTCACTTCCAGGCGTTTTCCTAAAGCCGCGGCGACTTTATTGAGCGTCGACAGTTTGATATCCTCTGCGTGGTTTTCCAGGCGAGAGATCGCCGTTTTTTTGGTCTTAATCAAAGTGGCCAGTTGCTCTTGGGTCATGCCGGTTTCCTCCCTGGCCTGGCGCAGCAAAACGCCGATTTCAAATTCCCGATAACCTTCCTCGAATCCTTGGGCAAACTCGGGATCGGTCTTCTTGCGTTGGGCGATGTATTTCTCAACGTCACTCATTTTGCATGCTCCTGATGGCGCCGCAGATGATCGAGTCTATACCTTTCGGCGCGTCTGATTTCCCTGGGATCGGTTTTCTGCGTCTTTTTAGAATAGCCGTGTGTTACAACCAGCCGATCTCCCCGAAAGAAAAATGAGAAGATCCGATAGGTGCCCGAACGTGTGGGTACTCGGCACTCCCATATGTCGTCGCTGCCAACCAATTTTTTCAGATATTTGGTGGGAACGCGATCCACTCGTTCGATGAGTCGAAAAACCCACAGAACTTTCTGGGCTTCTTTTCCGTTGAGCGTACCGAGGAACTCCCTGATTGGACAGGATCCCTTCTCGGTATGATAGAACACAATGGACCTGGCCATGAGATGAAGTTAACGCGCAGGTTAACTTTTGTCAAAGTTCGATCCGACACATCTCGGCCGTCCCAATGCACCGCATACGAGCCGCTCGCACCCCTGCACCAACGTCGTCGATTTCTGCCCGTTCATATTGTACACCGCTAACTCCACTTCCTGCCGCGCCGACAGTTCAAAGCGAGTCACTGTCCTTCGCATTGACTCGGTGTAGCCAGCAGGCTACATTATCGTCAATGATTGAAATCCGCAAAACCGAGATTTTTGCCCAGTGGCTCGACACCCTGCGCGACATTCGTGCAAGGGCACGTATTCAGGCTAGAATCGAGCGTCTGGCGATGGGTAATGCCGGGGATGTTAAGCCGGTTGGACAAGGGGTCTCAGAGTTGCGGATTGATCACGGACCCGGCTACCGGGTGTATTTCAAGAAGCGCGGGCGCGAGTTGATCGTTCGTTCTCCTGGCAGGTGGCGACAAGGCCACCCAAGCCAGCGACATAAAGAAGGCTCAGCGCCTTGCACAAAATCTGTAGGAGTAAACCATGGCCAAAACCCTTACTACGCGCTACGACGTCGCCGAGCACCTTCGAACGCCCGAAGAAATGGCGGCTTACCTGGAAGCTTGCCTCGAAGAGGCCGACGGCGATGCGGCCTTCATCGCTAAAGCTTTGGGAGACATCGCACGTGCTAAAGGGATGACACAGGTTGCCCGCGATGCGGGCCTTTCCAGAGAGAGCCTTTACAAAGCGCTATCTGGAGAGCGGAGTCCAGGCTTCGACACAATACTCAAGGTCGTTGCGGCTTTGGGATTGAAGTTGCATGCAGAAGCTGCCCCGTGATTCCCGCCCAACCTTTTTAGAGTCTCTACCGCAGCAACAATAGTTTCCCCCGCCACCACATGCCGTTTGGTTTGGCTAAGCGTTGTGATTGGTATATATTATTTGTAATATACTAACGCGGAGATCGAACAATGCGGACAGCTAAGCTATTTCAAAATGGCCGCAGCCAAGCGGTCAGGTTGCCGAGGGAATTTCGTTTTGAGGGCGGCGAGGTTTATATCAAGAAGACGGCGAACGGCGTTCTGTTGACGCAAAAAGATTCCTGGGTTTTGTTTGCCGAAGGCGTGCAGGAAATATCAGCGGATTTTATGGTTGAGCGTGACCAGCCCGAGATCCAGGATCGGGATTTTGGACTGTGATTTACCTGCTCGATACGGATATCGTCATTTTCTTAATTCGCTCGTTAAAACGCGGTACTGCGGCAAAGGCGCAGCGGTTGCTTAAAAAGATGCAATCCCAATCGGCCATATCGGGTGCTTCACTTGGTATTTCAGCCCTTACAAAGGCGGAACTGGAGTACGGGACGGCGCGCTCGGAATCGCCGGAAAAGGAACGCGCGGCGTTGGAGAAAATCCTCACGCCCTTCGACGAATACGCGTTTGACGCCGATGAGTGCGCCCGTTTCTACGGGACAATTCGCAGGAGCTTGGAGCAGAAAGGCCAGGTCATTGGGGCGATGGACCTGCTTATTGCCGCCCATGCTCTGGCATTGGGTGCAACGCTGGTTAGCAACAACACCCGGCACTTCAGGCGAATACGGGGGCTGGCGGTGGAAAATTGGACTGTTTGAGTGCCGGGGTACCCTACCTCACTTTCGGCTTGAACTGATACCCACCGTAGCCGTGGTTTTCAAAATACAGGCGGGATTGTAAATAGAAAGACTTTTATTACCCCCCCTATCGCAACAACAACAGTTTCCGCGTTTCCACCGATCCCCCGCGCGCCGCCAGCCGATACACATACATACCGCTGGCCAACGTCCGACTCGATCCATCCCGGCCGTCCCAATGCACCGCATACGAGCCGGCCGCCCGCACCCCCTGCACCAGCGTCGCCACCTTCTGTCCGCTCATATTGTAGACCGACAATTCGATCTCCTCACTCACTGGCTATTCGTTCCAGATCATCACCCCGCAGCAGTTTCTTACAGAGGTACTAGCGCAGTGAAAAGGCTACAAATTTGACTACCGGACTCGGTCCACGAACGCATTTCTAAGCTGGTCAAGCAGGATCAGGTGTCGATGAATCAATTTATGGTAACGGCCATTTCCAATGAAATTGTGCGCCAGGAGCCCCATGCTTTTTTTCAGGGGCGTGCCGCAACGTTTGACGAGGCGAGTTCCTCCGGGCTCTGGACGAGATCCCGGACCTAGCGCCCGAAGCACGCGACCGGATGCCGTCCTGAAGCAGATTGAGGTTACGGAGAGCGATCTTGTGGACTGTTTCCACCCAATACTGCAAATCTTGGATGATGGTAGATTATTTAAGATGTCCGCGTTCTAATACTCAAACGGGATCTCAATTTCAATAGTATCCCGCTCTCCAATTGGACAAAAAAACCCCGCTGAGTAATTGCTCAGCGGGGTTTGAAAGGGATGTTAAGCCGTTTCCTTGCCGAATCCTGTTCGGCCATCGAGCCATTTTTTTAGCGATTTCGGGCTTTCACCGGATCGGCGACCTTCGGCAATGCCAGCAACGGTTAAATCCTCATCTAAGTCGGGCCAGTGGATATATGTCCCATCTCCAAATATTTCAAAATGATTGCGCTCTTTGGGCGTCCCATACCACAGACGAGGATACCACAGCAGCGGCACCCTCACAGTGCGACCATCTGTCAGATCTAAGGTCAAGGTCTCCTCGTCGATCTGAAGCTCTTGAATACGGGGTTCCATACTATGCGAGTCCGGAGAATTCATTCCATCTCTCCAAAAACATGTCGCAATTTTCCTCAATGTATCTCACGATGGTAGTCAACTCTGTCGGACTAAATCCTCCTGTTTGTTGGAGCATGATGGGATCCAGCCAAAATTTAGCTACCTTGTTTTCACGTCGCACGTGAATATGTGGAGGTTCGCCGAGATATAGAGCAACAAAAAAGAATCGATAAGGGCCTTCCCTTAAAACTGTTGGCATCTTACGGCCAGTTTATATTAGTTATCGCCCATTTTTTTAATATGAAAAACAAACTACCCGAGTGCAATATCATAATTTTTAGATGTTTCGCGCTTTCGGCTAGGCAATCATTGGCCGCTGTTGGATGAGGATCTTTCTATCGCCGGCCTGTTGGGCATTGTCCACACCCCACCCGAACATTTGTTCCATACGCCCGGCGCTTCGTAGTTGAGCGGCTGGCCGAAGTCGACGCGAGCGGGTGGCGACGTTTGCCACACGGTGCGCTCGGCGGCATACTACTGGTCGCGGCCTTCGATGATGCGGATGGTCTGGTCGGATAAAATATGGAAGTTATAGCATTCCTGTTTTCTGAACAAAGACGCTATTTCCCGTCGTCCAACAGCGGGCAGCTGAGCCGACCGAAGACACTACGCAAAGGCCGCCATCCCAGCTGTGAGCGCGTCTTATTCGATAGAGAAACTGTAAAGGCTTGCGTTGCTGAACTGGAAGCGGACGCTGACCGGCCGGCCAGCGGGCAGCTCGCTGTGCGTCTCCCACTGGATGGGCTGCCGCACCCCATCCCCAACCACCGGGCGGCAATCCGCAAGGCGGTAGTCGGGTAGCGGGGTTTGTGACGCGTCGAGGAGTTCGGCCCTCAGTTCCCCTCCTGTAGCATCGACGTTGACGATGAGGCGCCGACCGTTTGCCGGCATGGGCGTGGTCTCCACCGTGCCCGGCGCTTGCGCGGCGTCGAGCGACACCCAGCCGTCCAGCCGCCAGGCGGCCCGGGCGACGGTGATCTGCTTCTTGGGCATGTAACCGCCGTGGGTCGTGGTAATGCCCGTGTAGTAGAGCCAGACTTCGTCTTCCGTTACAATGGGCCCATTGGCGACCCCCAGGATACAGCCCGCGTCGTAGGCGTGAGGCCCGTTGGGGATGACGGGCGACCGGTCTGCGCAGCGGGACCACGAGCGGCCGTCGCGGCTGTGCACCAGCTGCACGTCGATGGGGCCGTCGGCCGGGCTCTGTTCCGGCCCCTTTTCGGCCGGCGGGCCGGTGTGGCGAAAGTGGGTGACAAAGCCCAGCCACATGCCGCCATAGGGGATGGCCGACATGTGGTAGAACTGCGAGAACAGGCCGCCTTCTGCCCGGGTTTGCGCGTCGTCGATTTCGTCGGGGGCCATCACCAGGGTGGGCTCGGACCAGCTTTGCAGGTCGGGGCTGGACGACAGATAGACCAGGCGACACCTATTGCCGCAGTGGGTGCCGTAGCGCTTGTGGAAGGCGAGGTAGTCGCCGCTTGCGGGGTCGCGCACCAGGCAACAGGTGTCGCCGCCGGTCAAAACGGGGTTGGCGGGGTAGAACTGCCAGCTATAGCCGTCGGCGGAATGGGCCGTGCAGTAGCCGGCATTTTCTGGTGCGCGCGAGACCCCGAACATCTTGTAGCGGCGTTGAGGATCAGCGTCCGTCGGATCATAGATGACGCTGGGGCTGTGGAGGCGGATGGGCAGGGTGTTGTTGCGCGTGCTGCCGTCGACCTCGACGAGGCCAAGCTCCGGGCGCTGCCAAGCCACACCGTCTGCCGATTCGGCGTAGAGGACCTGGTTCTGGTGGCGCATGTACCACATCCGCAGGCCTTCGCCTTCTGCGGCGGGCAGAACCGTGCCGTAGATGTAGACGCGCTTATCGTCGGACGGCGCCTGCCAGGATTCCAGGCCCGCGATGACGGGCTGCGGCAGTTTGCGGCAGGGGTGGGTGCGGCGAACCACGCCCTCCTTGCGGGCGATTATGGCGTCGTCGACAAAGAGGTGGGCAGAAGCGCCGGCGTCATGACGTCCCGCCTTCCTTGAGCAATTGCACGATCTCCAGATGCTCTTTGTTCTCCGCGATCGACAGGGCGGATTCGTGCTCTTCATTGCGTATATCCGTGCGGACGTCGGCCTCCAACAGCACCTGCACCACATCGATATGGCCTTCTATAGAGGCGACGATCAGGGCGGTGTTGCCGTGATTGTCGACGGCGTTGACATCGGCGCCGGCCTCCAGCAAGATTTGCGTCACTTCTCCGTTTACCGAATGCATCAGGACGGTCCAGCCCATGTCCTTTTCGCGGCCGTTGACATCGGCGTTGGCCTGGAGCAGGACGCGCACTTTGTCCACCCGGCTGGCCAGCACGGCCGACATCAGGGCAGTGGTGCCCTTGTCGTCGACGGCGTTGACATCGGCGCCGGCGTCCAACAGCACTTCGAGTTGATCTACTTCGCCGTGCTCCGCCGTTACTTTTAGCGCGGTGCGGCCGAATTTGCCTTTGACATCGTTCCCCGCCTGTACCAGTGCTTTTGTTTCTTCCACATGACCTTTCAGGGCTGCAAAGAATAGGGCCGTTTCCCCCTCGTTGTTCTGGGCGTTGGCATCGACGCCGGCGTCCAGCAAGATGCGCAATTGTTCCAGTTCCCCTTCCTGGGCCGCCTGCATCAGACCCGTATTGCCCGCTTCGTCCCGCTCCTGGACGTGCTGCACGGCTTCCAGCAATGAAGTGGGAAGTGGCCAATTGCGTATGTCCCTGCCGGGCGGCGTGCATCATGGCCGTCCAGCCCATTCGGTTTTTGATGTGGAGATTCGCCCCCATTTCCTGCAACGTCTGGACCGCTTCGGTGTGGCCTTGGTGGCAGGCGTAGATTAGGGCGGTATTGCCCGCTTTGTCCTGATCGTCGAGTTTGGCGCCGGCTTCCAACAGCAACTGCATGACCTCGGCCATTCCTTGCCGGGCGGCGTACATGAGCGGCGTATTGCCCTCTTTGTCGCGCACTTCGATCTCGGCGCCGGCCTCCAGCAAGATCCGCACGACGTCCGCATGGCCCAGCCGCGCGGCCTTTTGCAGTGAGGTCCAACCCAATTTGTCCTGGAGGTTGACATCGGCGCCTGCTTCGATCAGGGTGTGCACCTTGTCGGTAAAACCCTGGGCGACGGCGTTCATCAAGGCGGTGGTGCCCGAATTGTTCTGCGCGTCGACTTGAGCCTCGGCTTGCAATAAAACGCACAGAACTTCTAGGTCGATGCGGCCCACCCAGGCCGCCAGCATCAAGGCCGTATTGCCGGTTTCGCTTGTGCCGTTGACATCGACACCGGCCTCAAGCAGCGACTGGATCCTTCTCGCACTGCTGCGCCTTACGGCCTTTAGCAGGTCTTGCCATTCGGGCGTGTACGATAACATGAGTGCTTGTGAAAAGTCGTTCGGTTAAAATGTGGCACACTGGGCCACGGCAATGCGCACCGCATTTGCGGTGAAGTTGGTGCGCATTCCAAAGTTCTTGTGGAACAGCCTTAATAGTGAATATAGGTAGAAATAAAAATAGACGAACAACAAAAATAATTTTAGCGGTTGCTTTGAACCGAGACTTTTCGTATTCCTTGGCGTGCGAGAGCGACCATGAAAAAGCCGAATATCCTCTTTATTTTAGCCGATGACCTGGGCTGGGGTGACGTGAGTTACCACGGTTCGCCCATCGCTACCCCGGCCATCGACCGCCTGGCCGACGAAGGCGTGGAACTGGACCAGCACTACGTCTGCCCCATGTGCACGCCGACGCGGGTGTCGCTGCTGACCGGCCGCTACCCCGGCCGCTTTGGCGCCCACGCCACCGTGCCCTGCAACGCCCCCGTACTGCCCGACGGCTACGCCACCCTGGCCACGGTCTTGCGCGACGGCGGCTACGATACCGGCCTCTTTGGCAAGTGGCACCTGGGGTCGACGCCGCCGTACGGCCCCAACCACTACGGCTTCGACACCGCCTACGGCAGCCTGGCCGGCGGGGTGGATCCCTACAATCACCGCTACAAAAAAGGCGAGTTTTCGGTGACCTGGCACCGCAACGGCGAGTTTGTCGAAGAGGCGGGCCACGTCACCGACCTGATCGCCGGTGAAGCGGCGGCGTGGATCGAGGCGAGGCAGGGTCCGTGGTTCTGCTACGTGCCGTTCACCGCCGTGCACGTGCCGGTGAAGGCGCCGCAGCCGTGGTTGGACCGCTACGCCGGCGAGACCTTTGACCAGGATCCACTAAAAGACCGCTCCTTCAAGCGCTACGCCGCCTACGCCAGCCAGATGGACCACGCGGTGGGGCAATTGGTGGAGGCGCTGGAGCGCAGCGGCCAGCGGGAAAATACGGTTATCGTTTTTTCGTCGGACAACGGCGCCATTGAGGAGTGCCCGCTGCACGGCAGCGACCGCTATCCCGGCTGGCAAGAAGCGGCGCCGCGGCTGGGCAGCAACCGGCCGCTGCGGGGCGTCAAAGCGCAACTGTACGAGGGCGGCGTGCGCACGCCCACGGTGGTGTCGTGGCGCGGCGTGCTGGCGCCGGGCAAGCGGGAGCACCCGGTGCAGATTGCCGACTGGATGCCGACCTTTTGCGGGCTGGCGGATTGTTTGCCCCAGGCTGATCCCCACTGGGACGGGACGGACGTCTGGCCGCTGGTTTCTGGAGCGGTCGAGCGGCTCGACGAGCGCAGTCTGTCGTGGAATTTTCGCGGTGGCGCCCAGCGCGGGGTGCGCCTGGGCGACTGGAAATTGATCTGCCGCCAGCGGGACGGGGAGAGGGGAATTGAACTCTACAATATCGCCGAAGACCCGCAAGAGCAAGACGATGTGGCGGGGCGGCACCCCAATGCGGTCAATCGCTTGTTGGAGGTGATGGCTGCAGAGGGCCGGCTCGACGACAGCGCTAAGCGGGGCGATGTGGACGAGCCGGGGGCCGGTGTTTCGGTATAGGCTATGCATTCGGACCGGACCGCCTAAAAAGCCCTATATAATTCCTAAACAGGAAAGGAAACTGGAATGGCCAAGAGGAAGACAGCAAAATCGAAGAAGAAAACGCCCGGCCGCGCCCGAGTGGGGGCCACTGCGGCGGGCGTCATCGAACTAGGCGACCGCCGCGAACTCTTCGTCGACGACTACCTGATCGAGCGGATGCGCGGTGTCGAGCTGCGCTTGCAAAAGCCGGTGCCGCGCAACGTGGTGCTCGACCACGACGTGCCGTGGGAGGGCAACACCAGCGCCTACCACACGATATTCCAGGACGGCAAGCTGTTCCGCGCCTACTACCGCGGCTCACACTACGACCCGCCCAATAAGTACAAGGCGGTAGTGTGCTACGCCGAAAGCCGCGACGGCGTCGAGTGGTACCGGCCCGAACTGGGCCTGGTCAACTTCAAGGGCTCGACGCGCAACAACATCATCTGGGACGGCCCCGGCTCGCTCAACTTCACGCCCTTCCGCGACGCCAACCCCAACTGCCGCGAGGGTGAGGAGTATAAGGCTCTGGGCAGCCCGCACGCTAACAATCATGAGGAGCAGGCGCTCTGCGCCTTCAAATCGGCGGACGGCATACATTGGAGCCTGCTGTCGAAGAAGCCGGTGATGGACCACACCACGGGCGCCAATGTCTTCGACTCGCAAAACCTCGCCTTCTGGGACCCGCGGCGCGACTGCTATGTCGAATTCCACCGCGACTCGATTTACCCCGGCGGCGTGCGCTATCGCCAGATTATGACGTGCACCTCAAAGGACTTCCGCCGCTGGAGCAAACAACAGTTGCTCGACTACGGCGACGCGCCCCTCGAGCACCTCTACACCAATGCGGTGAAGCCCTACTACCGCGCCCCGCACATCTACATGGGCTTCCCCAAGCGCTTTGCGGCGGATCGCCGCAGGCCCGACAACATCGCCCGCGGCGTCTCGGACACCGTGTTCATGACCAGCCGCGACGGCCTGCACTTTAAGCGCTGGAGCGAGGCCTTTGTGCGGCCCGGGCTGCAGCCGGAGCGCTGGGAGAACCGCAACAATATGACGGCCTGGGGCATGCTCGAGACGGCCAACGACCTGCCGACGGCGCCCAAGGAGCTGTCGATCTACAACAGCGAAAACTTCTACCGCAACCCGGGCTCCCGGCTGCGGCGCTTTACGCTGCGCATCGACGGTTTCGTGGCGGCCAACGCGCCGCTGAAAGGGGGCGAGTTGCTCACGCGGCCCTTCACCTTTGCGGGCGACACCCTGAGCCTGAACGTGGCCACCTCCGCCGCTGGCTTGGCGCGCGTCGAGGTGCAGGACGGCGACGGCAAGGCGATCAAGGGCCACACCCTGCGCGACTGCGACGAAATCTTTGGCGATTACCTAGATCACACCGTCACCTGGAAGGGCGCCGCCGACGTCGGCGCCCTGGCCGGCAAGCCGGTGCGCCTGCGCTTTGCGCTCAGCGACGCCGATCTGTACAGCCTGCAGTTTACGGCGCAACCGGTTTGAGAGAAAAGGAGCAATATCGATGACCCAACGCGACGACGCTGTTCCCGAATTAGAGGGAACGCAGATCTTTTGTGACGATGCCTTGCTGGCGCACACGGAAAACGTCTGGCGCTCGCTGCACCACCTGGTCAAACACAAAGCCAACCCCGTACTGGTACCCGACAGAGATTGGGAGGGGTATGTGGTCTTGCAGCCGGGGACGGCTATCTACGACGAGCAGGACGGGTGCTTCAAGATGTGGTACAACAGCCAGCCGAGTCGGGACAAGCCGGATGCCGGGTACAACCTCTGCTACGCCACTTCAGCTGACGGCGTCCACTGGGACAAGCCGGAGTTGGGGTTGGTGGAGCACGGCGGCTCGACGGCCAACAACATCCTGCTCCAGGGCTTCTCGTGGACCCATTGCGTTTTGAAGGACGAGGCGGAAACGGCAGCGGACAGGCGCTACAAAATGCTCTACTGGCCGCTGGATGCTGCGGGAATCTATGCGGCGTTCTCGCCAGACGGCATCCACTGGAAGCTGTGCGAAGACAACCCGGTGGTGCCGCGCCGGAGAACCGGAGATACGTTAAGCGTCATGCGCGACCCGGCGTCGGGCCAGTACTGGATGTATCACAAGGTGCGGACGCCGGCCCGGCCGCTGCGCTTAGTCTCGCGCATGGTGAGCGACGACTTTGTGCACTGGGGCCCAAGCCAGCGGGTGCTGGCGCCCGACGCCTTTGACCCGCCCGATACGCAATTCTACGGCCTGTCGGCATTTCCCTATGCCGGCCAGTACCTGGGCTTGTTGTGGATTTACCACACCTATGCGCAGACGGTGGATGTGCAGGTGGTGTCCAGCCGCGACGGCTTGAGTTGGGAGCGCACGGCCGACCGCAAGCTGTTTGTGCATTTAGTGCCTACCAACGAGCACGGGGGCGAGGCGTTCGACAGCACGCAGATCTATCCCGCTGCGGCGCCGACGCAGAAAGACGACCGGCTATGGTTGTTCTACTGCGGTCTTACTGCGCCCCACAACGCTCTGGCCCTCGACCAAGGTGCGCTCATCGGCCTGGCCACCCTGCGTCTGGATGGCTTCTGTTCGCTGGATGCCACCAGTCCGGGATATGTCCTCACCCGTCCCTTTATCTGGAAGGGTCGCCAACTGCGGCTCAACGCGGCCACCAGTGTCCCGGCGCCCGAGTTGGGCGACGACGGCAGCGGCGGGGTCTGGGTGCAGATTGAGGATGAGCAGGGCCGACCCCTTCCCGGGTTTGGGACCGACGAGTGCACTCCTTTCTGCGGCGACGAAACGGAAGCCATAGTGGATTGGGGCGGGCACAGCGATCTGAGCGCACTGGTGGGGCGCACTGTGCAATTGCGCTTTAAACTGGAGGAGACCAACCTGTATTCGTTTAGTGTCTGCAACGGGAAAAAATAAGATAGGATTTCCCTGGGGCGCAGCG
>CAXGRO010000065.1:0-14452 GCA_964012055.1 uncultured bacterium | reverse complement strand
CGGGCAGGACGCCCGGCGAGCACCGAAGGTCCGCCAACCCGAAGGGTTGAGCGCCATGAGCGTCGAGGTCCCCCCCTTTCCGCGGTACAAGTAAACGCCACTTTATAGCACTTCAAAGTACAAAAAGAAAGACCAAAACAATGAGTGCAGGAGAAAACTCCGCGCATTACAAAATTGATCTAGGGCAATTGGGCGCCTCGGTCTCGCCCTTATTGTTCGGCCATAACCTGGAACACACGCGCAGTTGCATGTGGCGGGGGTTGAGCGCTCAACTCATTCGCAACCGCAAATTTGCCGGCAAACCCCAGCAACTCATCGGCGCGGCCATGGAATGGTATGCCGTTGGACTGCCGCAGACATTTTTTCACTTGGATGGCGACGTGGTTTATACGCGCCACCAGAGCGCCGACCCGCAGCCGCGCGCCGGGCACAAGCAGCGGCGCAACGAAATGCACAGTCAGCTCATTCAGGGGTGTGTTGAGGGCGAGCGGTGTGGCATCGGGCAGGATCAGGTGGCGCTTGAGCAGGGACGCGATTACTTGTTGCGGTTGGCGATTTTGGGCACCGAGGGATTGCCGGTTGCGGTGACTGTGGCGGACGATGGAGGCAATTCGAATTATTTCAGTGTCGAGATTGAGGCGACCGGGGAGTGGCAGGTGCACGAGTTTGAGTTTGCAGCAGGGGCGGTAGACGCGGCGGCTCGTCTGGAAGTGACTTTTGCAGGGGCGGCGGAGTTGCGCATTGGTTTTGTGTCGCTTTTGGCGACGGATAGTTTTTGCGGCATGCGGCGCGATGTGATCGAACTGCTCAAGGAGATCGGCGCGCCCATCTTGCGCTGGCCGGGCGGCAACTTTGCCGGCGACTACCGTTGGCTCGACGGTTTGCTCGACGTCGACATGCGGGCGCCGCTCAATACGTTTCAGGAAGTGGAGACTTTGCCGCATACCTTTGGTTTTGACTTTCACGAGATGGGCATCGACGAATTTATCGCCCTGTGCCGCGAGGTGGGCGCCGAGACTTTTATTTCGATTAATCTGGCCTGGGACAGCCCGGAGCAATGCGCCGCCTGGGTTGAATATTGCAATGGGGGGGCGATACGGAGTGGGGCAAGCGTCGCGTCGAGAGGGGGTACGGCGAATCGCATGCGGTTAAATACTGGTCGCTGGGCAACGAATTGGGCTACGGTCACATGGAAGGCCCCAACGATCCCTATTTATACGCCGAAAAAGCGGCGGCTTGCGCCCGGGCCATGCGGCAAGTAGACCCGTCTATCGTTCTGGTGATGTCGGGCGAGTGGCGCGAGGAAGAGTGGTACAGCGAGGGCATTCCTCCTCTGGCGCCGTATATAGATCACATTGCCTTGCACCAGTACGATACGGCGCTAACCACTTATTTGGGAGAACAGGCCGCCGCCGAGTTTGCCGAGTTGGCGAGCGCACCCTCCCGCACGCAGGAGCGACTGAAGCGCGTGCGGACCAAGGTTGACGAGGCGAATCGGCAGGACAAATTCATTGGCATTTCTTTTGACGAGTGGAATGTCTGGTACGCCTGGTACCGGACGCCGGGCGTTGCCGAGGGGATCTACGCCGCCGGCATGCTCAACGCCTTTTGCCGCGTGGCCGCCGAAGCTGGCATGAGCATAGGTTGTTATTTTGAACCGATCAACGAGGGGGCTATCGTCATTGAACCTTTTGCCGCTCGCCTCACTCCCGTGGGTCAGGTACACGCTTTAAACAAAGCACATTACGGCAACAGGCTGGTCGAAGTCGAAGGCGGTGAGGGCGCCGACGTGATTGCATCTGTCGATGTGGAAGCTGGTTCACTGGTGATCACCCTGGTCAATTCCAGTCCCACTGACGAGATTGAAGTGCAGCTGAGCTTTTCAACGCCGGCGTTGTCATTGTTGGAAGGGACTTTGCTCTACAGCGGCGATTTTGTCCCGGCGTCTGTGTTTGCGTCGCAGCCCCTCGCGGTTGTAGAAGGCGATGACGGCGTGCGTTTGCAATTACCCAAGCACAGTGTAGCGCAACTCATTTTCAAGATGTGAAGCCTTGCAAACTAGATGTGTACTGAGACGAAATTTTATATAGAGAGGTTGGCGAGAAATGGATAAGCTCAAAGGCAAAGTGGCGCTGGTGACGGGATCTGGCCGCGGTTTGGGCCGAGCCTATGCCTTGCGCCTGGCCGGCCTGGGCGCCGATGTGGTGATTAACGATGTGGATCTGGAGTCGGCCAAGGAGTTCAACGAAGAATTGAGTGCTGCTACGGTGATGGACGAGGTGCGCAATTTGGGAGGGCGTTCGCTGGGCATTGTGGCGGAGGTGTCAAAAAAGGCCGAGGTGGAGGCCATGTTCGAGCAGATTTTAAGCGAGTTTGGCCGTCTGGATATTCTGGTTAACAATGCGGGCGGCGGTTTGCGTCCTGCTGGGGAAGTTTCGGAAGAAGAGATCTTCAATTTTGTTATGGATATCAATTTGATGAGTGCGGTGCATTGCTGCGAAGTGGCCAGCGAGCCGATGAAGGGTCAGGGCAGCGGCAAAATCGTCAATATTTCTTCGCTGGCGGGTTTGCGCGGTACGGAGGGGGGCGCGCCTTATAGTATTGCGAAGGCGGGGATCGCGCACTATACGAGGCTGCTGGCGGCGCAATTGGGGCCGCACGGGGTGAATGTGAATTGTATTGCGCCCGGTTATATTATGAGTTCGCGGAAGGTCGCTCAGGGGATGGGGAAGGATGGGGATACTTTATCAGATAAGGTGGCGTTGCGGCGGTTGGGGACGCCTGAGGATTGTGCCAAGGTGGTGGAGTTTTTGTGTACGGATCTTTCGGATTATGTGACGGGGCAGTGCATTCCGGTGTGTGGGGGGGTTGTGCTTTAAAAGATCAATTATCGTCTTTCGTTTAAAAGGAGACAAACTATGAGATTAGGTGTGGCCTTTTGGAGTGGCATAAGCCCACAGCAGATGGAAGACACCTTGGAACGCCTCAAAGACATAGGGGTTAAAGGACTCGGACACCTCAACGTTGAAAACGGGTGGAGCGATACAGATCTGAAAGAGTTTAGGGAGGGATTTGCGGCGCGCGGGTTTTTTATTGGGGAACTGACCATGTATCAGTACGGGGGGGTGTTGGCCAGTGAGGATAAAGGAGTGCAAGACAGTGCGGTAGAATCTCTGGCGAGGGGATTTGAGCAAGCATTGATACTCAATGCGCATTGCGTAGGGGTCAGTACTATTTTCGACGGCCCGCAAGGGGGGATCAACCCGTGGTCGGACGAGGTGTGGGAGCACCTGGTGGAGGGAACGGGGAAGGCGGCGGTGGAGGCCGAGCGGATTGGAGTGGATTTGGCGTTTCATCCGGGCAACCGCGGGCCGCTGGACACGCCGGATCAGCAGCGGCGGCTGATCGACGAAGTGGGGTCGGCGCGGGTGAAGGCCATACTCGATCCGGTGAACATGACCGACCACAGGAATTACCACAGCAATGCAGATTTTCTCAACTATTGTTTTGACTTACTGGGCAACGACATTGTGGCGGCGCACGCCAAGGACATTTATCTGGACGATTCGCATTGGGTGACCAAACTCGACGAGGTGCCGCTGGGCAAGGGCAATATACACTACGAAACGTATGTGCGGCGGTTAGACGAGTTGGACGACGACCTGGTGTTTTCAATTGAGCACTATAGAGATGTGGGGGTTTGCGGCACGGTGGCCTCGCCAGTGTATGTGGACTATCCGCAGACGGATGGGGAGAATACGCGGGCGCGGCAGTACATACACGAGGTGGTGCAAGAGGTGGGGGTCGAGATTCACTGATGTGTGAGATTAAACAGGGAGTTTGGTTATGAGATTGGCAGTGGGTTTTTGGCATGGGGTGAGCATGGCGCAGCCGCAAGATGCAGTGGAGCGGTTGGCCAATATAGGAGTTAAAGGCGTGGTGTTGGGGCCGGGGGAAGAGGGGTGGACCGAGGCGGAGATAGAAGGGGTGCGCCAGAGCTTTGAGCCGAATGGGGTGTTTGTCGCCGAGGTAGCGCAATACCGCCACGGGTTTTTGGCCAGCCACGACGAGGCGCGGAGGCAAAAAAGGGGTTAAAACGGTGGTAAAGGCGCTGCAGGACGCCAGGGCGCTCCAGGCGCATTGCGTGGGGGTGAGCAGCCCGTTTGCCGAGAGCGATTGGTGGTCGGAAAAAACCTGGACCCTATTGTGCAACTCGCTGGGGGAGGTGGCGGTTGAGGCCGAGGCGCTGGGGGTGAATCTGGCGTTTCATCCGACCAACCAGGGGCCGCTGGACGCGCCGGAACAATTGCGCCGCATTGTGGACGACGTGGGGTCGCCGCGCATGAAGGTGATGCTGGATCCGGTGAATATGTTTACGCATCGGACCATTTACGACACCACGGATTTTCTCAATTTTATGTTCGATTTGCTCGGCGATGTGATTATTGGGGCGCACGCCAAAGACATCAATCTCGATATCTCGCACTGGGTGCTGCGCCTCGACGAGGTGCCGCTGGGGACGGGGTTGTTGGATTACGAGACCTATGTGAAGCGCTTGGCGGAGTTGGACGAGAGCAGGGATCTGGTGTTTATTATCGAACACTTCAGGGATGTGGGGGTGTCGGGGACGGTGGCCTCGCCTACTTTCGTTTACTATGATACCGATGTGGAGAATACTCGGGCCAAGCAGTTTATAGAAGCGGTGGGGCAGAAGGTCGGGGCGAAATTTAACTGAACGACATTTAAGATTGGGAGATGATTATGGAATATCGCAAGTTTGGCAGTACGGATATGGAATTGAGCGTGATCGGGATGGGGGGCTTGCTGGCGCATTACGAGGGGGTTACGGGCCACCCGCCGCCCGAGGAAAAGCGGCGGATGTATCTGCGGGCCGCCGAATTGGGCATCAATCTGTTCGACATGGGCTACGGCGACGAGGTCCACATTCCGGAGGAATTAAAAGGGCCGCGCGACGACCTCCACTTTTCGCTAAAAGTGGGCGCCCCGGCGGCGGCAGATCTGGAGGCCATTGTCGACAAGCACCTGGCCAATGTGCGCCGTGATCGCATCGACATTCTGCGTGTGCACCACTACGGCTATGTGGGCGATGAGGCGCTGGCGAAGCGCATTGAAGAGCTCAAGGCGGCGGGCAAGGTGCGCGCCCTGTGCTTGATTCGGCACATGCTCGAAGACCAGCAAGCTTATGTCGCGCGCGGTCCCGAACCCGAATCCGACGCCGACCTGGTCATTTACAATTACGTGTGTCGCTGGCAGGCGCCGGGCATCGACTTGTCGAAGGCGGCGGGCAAGGGGGTGCTGATTATGAAGGCGCTGGGAGGGCAGTGGGTGAGCTGGCAGGATAAGGCGCAGACGGATTGGGATGCGGTGGACGAATCTAAGGTAGAAGAATTGTCGCCGCGGGGGGAGGGCATTCGCGGCGAATTGCCGCTGGTCTATCCCATTGTTTCGGGGCCGTGGCGCGAACTGGCCGAGCCGGGGGAGGTGGTGCCGCGGACGGAGCGGGCGATATCCTGGGTGCTGGAGAACGATGGAGTGAATACTATTCTGGTGGCGTTTGCCAGTGTGGAGGAATTGGAAGAGGGGTTGGGGGTTGGGCAATTGGTTTAAATAAGATGGGGGTGTTGTGAAAGCTGCCGTTTTATACGAAGTAAATCAACCGGTTGTGGTTGAGGATATTGATGTGGGGGGGCCCAAGGAGGGGGAGATTGTGGTTAAGATTGCGGCTACCGGGGTGTGCCATAGTAGTTATCACGCAGTTACGGGAGCGCTTGAGGGGCCGCTGCCCATCGTATTAGGGGATGAAGGAGCGGGGGTGGTTGAGGAAGTTGGCGAGGGGGTGACCGGCGTCGGGCTGGGGGACCACGTGATTTTGGCGTGGGTGCCTTCCTGCGGGCACTGTATATATTGTGTGCAGGGGCATGCCAATCTCTGTCTCAATGGCGACAAGGGCGGGCCGGGGCGTTTGCTCGACGGCACGACGCGCTACAGCAAAAACGGCGTCGATATTTATCACCAGGCGATGGTGGCTTCGTTTGCGGAGTACAGTATTATTCCGCAGGAATGCGCTATACGCATCGACAAGGACGTGCCGCTGGACAAGGCGGCGTTGATCGGGTGCAGCGTGACGACCGGGGTTTGCGCGGCGACCAATACCGCCCAGGTGCGGCCGGGCAGCAGTGTGGTGGTTATAGGGGCGGGGGGCATTGGTTTGAATGTGATTCAAGGGGCGGTGCTGGCCGGGGCGGAGCGGATTATTGCGGTTGATTTGATGCAGTCGAAGCTGGAGTATGCACGGCAGTTTGGCGCCACGCATACAATTGACGCCAGCGGGGGAGATCCCATTGAGGAGATTAAGGAGCTGACGGACGGGCTGGGCGCCGATTACGCTTTTGAAGCGATTGGCACGGCCGCCACGTATGAGCAGGCGATTCGCGCCGTGCGCAAGAAGGGGAAGGCGGTGTGGATTGGGGCGCCGCCGCGCCAGCCGTTGACGCTGGACGCAGGGCTGGTGTTTTGGGGGGAGAAGACGGTGATGGGCAGCAATTACGGCTCGGCGCGGCCGAGCTACGATATGCCGCGTTTGCTGGCGCTCTACCGCTCGGGTAAGCTCAAATTGGACGAACTCATTACCCGGACCTATCGCCTGGAAGAGGTAAACGAGGCGTTTGCCGATATGCTCAACGGCGAGGTGGGGCGCGGCTTGATACGCTTTTGACGGTCGCTGGTAGTCGACAGGTTATGGGTGCTAATGAGAGCGGCTGTGTGGTACGAGAGGTCAATGCTGTAGGTGTATTCACATTGTGAGGTGTTGCGATGAAAGTTATCATGGTGATGTACGATTCGCTCAATCGGCACATGCTGCCTTCTTATGGTTGCGATTGGACGCACGCGCCCAATTTCAGGCGCCTGGCCGAGCGCTCCCTCACTTTCGACAACAGTTATATATGCTCTATGCCCTGCATGCCGGCGCGCCGCGACTTGCACACCGGGCGGCCCAATTTCTTGCACCGTTCGTGGGGGCCGCTGGAGCCCTTTGACGATTCGGTGCCGCGGCTGCTCAAAGAGAACGGCGTATCGTCACACCTGATCAGCGACCACTACCACTACTGGGAAACGGGCGGGGCGACGTACCATACGCAGTATTCCACCTGGGAGTTTTTTCGCGGCCAGGAGGGCGACCCGTGGATAGGGCAGGTGGCCGACCCACCGCCGATGCAGATACACGGCCAGAACAATTCGAACAGTGTGTGGCACAGGCAAGACCGCGTCAACCGGCTCTACATGTGCAGCGAGAAGGAGCAGCCGCAGTCTAAGACCTTTGCGGCGGGCGTCGACTTTATTCGCCGCAACCACGACCAGGACCATTGGTTTTTGCAGATCGAGACGTTTGATCCACATGAGCCGTTTTTCACGCAGCGCCACTACCAGGACCTCTACCCCGAGTTGATAAAAGACCGCAGCGCCGCCCTCTTCGACTGGCCTCGATACGGCGAGGTGACGGAATCGCAGGATTTAATTGACCAGTGTCGTGGCCACTATTCTTCGCTTTTGAGCATGTGCGACGCGCGCCTGGGTGATGTGCTCGACGAAATGGACCGGCTGGAGATGTGGGACGACACCATGCTGGTGGTGTGGACGGACCACGGTTTTTTGCTGGGCGAACACGATATGTGGGCCAAGGGACAAATGCCGTGGTACCGTGAACACGCCAATACGCCGTTTTTTGTGTGGGACCCGCGCTGCGGCCTGAGCGGTGAGCGTCGCGCTAGTTTGGTGCAGCCCTCGATTGATTTGGGGCCGACCCTGCTCGATTTCTTTGGGTTGGAATTAACCGCGGACATGCTGGGCCGGCCGCTGCGCCAGGTGATTGCCAGCGACCAGCCGGTGCGGGAGGCGGCGATTTTTGGCAGCCACGGGGGGCAGGTGAATGTGACCGACGGGCGCTATGTGTACATGCGCGCGGCGGCCAACGCCGACAACGGGCCGCTCTACAATTACACGCTGATGCCGGCGCATATGCGGGAGCTGTTTGCGGTGGAGGAGTTTGACGGGTTGGAGCTAGCGGCGCCGTTTTCGTTTAGCAAGGGGTGTTCGTTGATGCGCACGCAGGTTAAACGGGCATCGACGCAGCACGAGTATGGGAATTTGCTTTTTGATCAGGAGCGCGATCCGCGGCAGGGGGAGCCGTTGGAGGATGCGGGGTTGGAGGAGCGGATGCAGGGGTTGATGCGCGGGGTTATGCAGGCGTGTGATGCGCCTGGGGAGCAGTATGAGCGGTTGGGGTTGTAGAGACAATTTAAGGAGATTGTGTTATGGGAATTGATTTGCCTGAACCTGTTTTGCTGAGCGATGAGCAGATGCGGCAGTACGTGGCCAATGGTTATGTGGTTTTGCGGCCTAGTGTTGATGACGAGGTGCATCGGGTTATTGATGAGAAGTTTAATTTTATTCGCGAGCACGAGTATAATCCGGGGAACAATATACTGCCGCGTTTGCCCGAATTGGAGTTGATCCTCAAGAGCCCGGAAGTGCACGGCGCCCTCATCAGCGTGTTGGGGGAGAATTATATTGCGCACTCTCACCGCTTCTGGCATATGAGGCCTCCGAGTGGGGACGCGGCGCCGGAGGAGGTTGCGGAGAAGGTCGCCAGCGGTTGTCACCAGGACTCGTATAGCCCGTCTTCGCAACCGCGCTCGCACCGGACGCGCTACGCGCGCGTCATGTATTATTCGCAGGATACGCCGCTTGAAATGGGGCCGACGCATGTGCTCGCGGGTACACATTTTCACGATGCGCTTACTGAGGAAGATCGCCGGCGTGTTCTGCCGGTGCAGGGGGAGGCCGGGCTCGTTTTCCTGTCTCATTTTGACATTGGTCATGCTGCCGGCGTCAATTTGCAGGACCGCAATCGCCACATGATCAAATTTATATTTATGCGGTCGGATAAGCCCCAACAGCCCAGCTGGGACTGCCGAGATACGACATGGCGGGCGCCGGGTGATGTGGTAGCGCCGTACAATTTGGAACCGGCGTGGCGGAACTTGTGGGACTGGCATTGCGGCAAAAAACCTGACGTGGCGGTAAATGCGGAAGAGCCGCAAGACATTTCTGAGCTTATTGAGGCGCTGGAGCAGGGGGCTTCGGTCGAAACAAAATTGGACGCCTTGGCGCACCTGTCGCGGCTGGGCGCTGGCGCCGCTGTTGCGGTGCCGACATTGGTCGACTTATTGAATAACGTCCATCAGGCGGTGCGCACTGCGGCGATTTATGCT
Source organism: uncultured bacterium (assembly GCA_964012055.1). Taxonomy (GTDB): domain Bacteria; phylum Latescibacterota; class UBA2968; order UBA8231; family UBA8231; genus CAXGRO01. The sequence goes on along the minus strand of CAXGRO010000065.1, from coordinate 5,159 downwards.
TTGGCGGCGGTCGGAGAGCTGGCAGTCGAAGCGCTGTGCCAATGTCTTGAAAGGGCGGGTGAGCGGGTGAGCAAGGGCGAAGATGCGCCCGAGTATGACAAGCGTTGGATTACCTTGCACGATGCGGCGTACACGTTGGGCGCAATAGGCAGTGGGGCGGTTGAACCGCTCGTACAATTGTTAACATCTGAGCACGAGTGGACTCGCATGAACGCCGCCTTTGCTTTGGGCGAAATGGACTCGGCGGCGGCGGCGGCCGTTGCTGCGCTCAGCGCCGCACTGGAGGACGAGTCGCACTATGTCGTGCGAGTGGCGGCAAATTCTCTGGGGGTTATTGGCGAGCGGGCGCCGGTTGAAAAACTCGGTCAGTTGCTCGGTGCGGCGCGACCCGGGTGGGAAGAGGAGAAGAACTGGGGGTGGAGCGTGCGCAACGCGGTGAACGTCACTGCGGCCATGGCGCTGGCGCGACTGGGGGAGCGGGCGGCGGCTGCAGAGGAAGAACTCATCGGGGCGCTGCGTGATCCCTTTGCGCAAGTGGGATTTTTTGCCGTCCAGGCCCTCAATCGCATTGGCACGGATGCAGCGCGCCAGGCGATTATCGACGATTTGATTGCGCACCGGTGGGACACGGCGCTCAGTAAAGTGCGTCCGTATTAAAGCGTTGCGCCAGGCGTTGATAAGTGGAAATGCGCCGTTATAATTCAGGGGGTTCCAGGCCTGGCAGTGGTGAGCTGACGAATGGGATGCCTGGAAATAGTGGCGTCTTTTAGCTCTCTCTATTATCCGTCGCCGATCAAAACGAGATTTACAGAAGTCGTTCTATCCCCCCAAGGCCAGCTCCAGTTCTTCAACGCTGGCTACGGCGATCAGCGTCGAGCTGACATTTTTGTTTTCCAGCACCCAGTTCACCGCCCGCCCGGTGGGCGAATTGCCCTGCCCGATCAATTCGCTCCAGGGGCCGGCCGTAAAGGAGTAGACGAGGTCGAGTTCGTGGCGCATGCTCTCGCCGAGGGGAGATAATTGCACCAGGGTTTCCTCCGTAGCGTCACTCCAGTCGGTTTGGACCTTGTGCTGCCAGCTCAAGTACTGGCCGCCCAGTGCCTTCATGATGAGGACGCCTTTGCCGGCACGGGCGGCGCGCTCGATGCCCTTTTCCTGGCTGCGGTTGACGTAGTTGTAGATGACCAGATCGGCGTCGGCTTCTGGTTCGGGGCCGCGCTCGGCGTAGGCCTGCTGGTCGGCTTCAAAGTGGCGGATGAGGCATAGGGCGCGCACTTTTCCGGCTTTTTTGAGTTGCGCTATGCGCTCGGCCAGGACGGTGTCTTCGACGTAGGCGTAGTGGTGTACGCGCAGAATATCGAGGGCCTCGCGGCACACGTTGGCCAGGTGTTTGTCGACGGTGGCCTCCAGATCTGCAGCCGTGGGGGCGCCCACTTTTAGGGAAAAATAGCGATCGTCTTTTGGGCCTTTTAATTCTTCGGGGATGTGGACCTCGTCGCCGTAGCCCATGTCGATTAGGTTGACGCCCAGTTCGACGGCGCGCAGGTAGATGCGTCGTTTTTCCTCGGGCGGCGGGTGGCCGGATGGGCCTTCCCAGTAGTGCGCCAGGAGCCCGCCCGTTCCTACGGCACTCAAGGTCATGCCGGTTTTGCCAAATTCGCGGTATTCCATGTGATCCTCAGCTTTTTATCCAGCGTTCCTCTTAAATTGGATGCCTTCCGATGGTTCTTTAGTGGTCGTCGAGAGGGACCTATTAAACTTCTATTTCTACTCGGCGACCGCTGTGGTCGGATTCGTAGGCGGCGTCGATGACGCGGGCTACCCGCAGCGCGTCGCGGCCGCTGGTCATGGCCTCGCCTTGCTGGCGGGCGGCGTCGATAAAGGCGCGCATGAATTGCTCGCCGGCCACGCCGCCGTACGCCGGCGAAGCGGCCAGGGCAAAGTCGAACTCGCGCTGCGGGGCGCCGGCCCAGTCGGGGTGGGTGCTTTCCACTACCAGGCGGTTGGCTATGCCCGAGCTGGACCAGTACATGCGGCCGAGCCGGCCGTTGAGGCCCACGTAGGTGTCGTAGCCGGTGGGGTTGTGGTAGCCGCTGCCGCTCAGGGCCAGGGTGTAGCCGGCGTGCATGGTGCCGATGGCCCCCGATTGCAAGCGCAGCGACAGGGCCGCGATGTCTTCGACGTCGATATCGGCGTCGTTGCGGGTGGCTACCTGGGCGGCCACTGAAGTGAATTCTTCGCCGGTGACGTAGTAGATCATGTCGATGTTGTGGCAGCCCAGCCAGGAGAGGATGCCGCCGCCGGCGTGCGCTTTGTTAAAGAGCCAGTGCTGTGGGTTGCGGAATTGCACCTGGGTGGTGAGCAGGCGCACGTCCACCGAGATGAGCGGCCCCAACAAGCCCTGCGCCACAAAGTCGCGCGCCTGGTTGATGAGGGGGCTGGCGCGGTTTTGGTAGCAGACGCCCAGTTGCAGGCCCTGGCGCGCGGCGGCGTCGATGACGCGGGCGGTGTCGGCGGCGGTGCGGCCGATGGGTTTTTCGGCCATCAGGTGGACGCCGGCTTCCAGGGTGCGAATAAAAATGTCGGGGCCCAGGTCGTTGCGTATGGCGGCGATGGCGAAGAAGAGGTCGTCTTGGGCCAGGAGGGCATTGAGGTCGGTGAAGGTGGCTTCTACTTTGTCGCCCTGGGTTTGGCGGGTTTGGGCGAGGATTTCTTCGTCTTCGTCCCACAATAGGATGGAGTCTATTTCTGGGAGGACTTGGAGGGTGGATAGGTGGGCTTTTGAGTGGGGGTGATCTATGCCTATTAGTGCGGCTTTCATGTTTTATTGAGCCTTTCTTTTTAGTGCAGTGCGCCCGCTTCTAATGCCTGTTGGCCGAGGGCTTCGATGTCGTCGTCTGCCAATTGGGCGCCAAAGGAGAAAGAGCCCAGCGCAATGGACTCGCCGGTGACATTAAGTGAAGCGCCGAGTTTGGCGCCCTGGTGGCGATCCCACGAAAGGACGAGGTCGCCGATTTGTCCGACCAGGTGTTTGCCCTGGCGGGTGTAGAGGCCAATCTGCATGGGCGGTTTCCTTCCGAAATAGAGAGCCGTTGGGCGCCCGACGAGCAGCTAGTTTGAATTGTCGTTGCGGGCATATGATACTATTTTTCTCTGCTGTGTTCAAGGTGTGGGTGCGAAGACGGCTCGCACCGGCAAATCCAACTTTAATAGCAGAAGGGATAGCAGAGCGATGAAACTGGCCCAACTCAACTGGCCCGATATGGAAAAGGTGGCGCGCGACACGGTGGTGGTATTTCCCATTGGCGCGTTTGAGCAACACGGCCCCCACCTGCCCTTTATTACCGACACGGCCGAGGTGACGGCCATAGTGGAGCGCCTCGACGAGGAAATTCCAGATCAAGTTCTGTGCCTGCCGACGCAGTGGCTGGGCTATTCGCCGCACCACATGAAATTTAAGGGCACCATAACGGCGCGGTCGGAAACCCATATCAATATGATCGTCGACACGGTGGCCAGCATGGCGAGCGCCGATTTTGCGCACGTGCTCATCGTCAACGGCCACGGCGGCAATATCGCCAATATGAATGTGGCGCTACAGCGCCTGCTGGAGCAATGCCCGGAGACGCGCATCTACGGGACGTCGTGGTTTACCTACGACGAGGTGGGCGCCATACGCGAGGCGGGGCCGCACGGGTGGGGGCACGCCGGCGAGATGGAGACGTCGGTGATGATCGCGCTGCACCCCGATCTGGTGCAAGCGGACCACTTTGAGAAAGACGGCCGCCCGTTGCAGTCGGAGCTGGCGGCGCACGTGCAGCGCTACCGGTGGATTCACGAATCCACCGACCGCGGCAATTACGGCGACCCCACGTTTGGCTCGGCGGAAAAGGGCGAGCGCTTTTTAAAGGCCGCGGTCGATACGCTGGTGCGCATTGTCGCAGACATAAGGAAGGGACATTTGTAGGCCGTTGACGCCGGCCTGCAATTTTATTGGAGGGATTAATTAATGAATCTGAACAGGCGCAATTACCCGCCCGAACACGGCATCCGCTTGCCGACCGAAGAAATGAAGCAATTAATCGTCCGACTGTTTGAAAAAGTGGACATGCCGCGGCAAGACGCGGAATTGTTGGGCGGCATCTTGTCGAGCAACGACCAGCGCTGTCTTTTCAGCCACGGCACCCGGCAGGTGCCGTATTATTTGGAAAAGATAACGGATGGAACGGTCAACCCGCGCCCGCAGATTGCGGTGGAGAGCGAGGCGCCGGCGGCGCTGGTGATGGACGGGGACGGCGGCCTGGGCTATTTCCCGTGCTACGAGGGTACGCGGCGGATTATCGAAAAGGCCAAGGCGGTGGGCATTGCGGCGTTGACGACGCGCAACCACCATCACGTGGGCGCCGCCGGCAATTATTCGAGGCTGGCGCTGGCACACGATTGCATCGGTTTATCGGCTTCGTCGCAAGGTGGGTTTGTCGGGCCAGATCAATTGGTGTATAACGTCGTCGATGCGTCGCCGTTCAGCATAGCTGTTCCGGCCGGCGAGCAGCCGCCGCTGGTGATGGACATGGGGGGCTATCTCTTGAGTTTTGACGAGGCGCTGTTTGAGCGCATTCCCAATACTTTTCTCAAGATCATGGGGTTGAGCGCGTCGCTGCGGGCTCTGGCCAGCGTTTTTCCGGGTGCTTACCGGGCGGAATATAAAGCGCCGCACTCGCCGTGGAATGGCCACCAGGGAGCGTTTATCGCAGCCATCAATGTGGCCCATTTTTTGCCGCTGGACGAGCTGAAGGAAGAGATGGATCGCTTTATTGGGGCGGCGCGGCGGGCGCAGCCGTTGCCGGGCATGGAGCGGGCGGAATTGGCGGGCGGCAATGAGTGGGCGTGGGATAAGGAGAACAGGGAGAAGGGAATTCCCCTTGGGGACGATCACCGCCAGCAATTGCAGGAGGAAGCCGATAAACTGGGTGTGGAGACGCCGTTTGGGAGGTGGGAAAACACGCGGTTCTAGGCATTGCTTGGGCGGAGAGATAAGGCGAGGAACGAGGGCGTGGGATTATCCGGTTCATGGTCATTTTGTCTATCTTCTATAAATCAATATTGTGGACACTTTTTGTAAGTCATTGATAAATAGCGGCTTAGGTAAATAGGTATTG
>CAXGRO010000064.1:0-14464 GCA_964012055.1 uncultured bacterium | reverse complement strand
TTTGTGTGGCGCTTTTTCAATTGGAGCAGCGGTCGCGTCGACAACGTCAACGCCACCTGGCGGCAAGACACTACGACGCGCAATTTTAACCTCACCCGGCGTCCGTCACTGGCCTACCAATTGGGCCTGGACGACAGCCTCAGGGTGGAGCGCGCCGCCGTGGGGCTGACGCAGCAAGACCAGTGGAGCCGCCGCGCCGAATTGAACGGCGACAGCGGCTTAAAATTGCCTCTGGGCTTTGGCGTTAAAACCAAATACAGGGAAGACATCACGCGCCGCACCGGCAGCAACCAGAACCGCATTCGGGTGGAGGAGAAAACCACGTTTCCCGGCATGAGCGTCACCTGGAACCAGGCCCACCGCCTGCCGCTGGTCAAGCGGGTGTTGCAGAGCTCGACGTTTAACGTAAACTACGAGACCACCAAAACGCTCGGCGGCGAAGTGCTGCGGCGCAGCGAGGCGCTGCAGGCAAACAATCTGATCAACCGCGAAAAGGGCAGAGAGTTGCGCGTGTCGTGGAGCGGCAAAGCGGCCGTTGGGCCGGCGATTAACGTCAATCGCACCATCAGTAACAGCACGAGCTTTGATTTTGAAACGGTGGCCAGCACCGACAGCACGGCGGGCGAAGACGTGGAACGCCCGCTGCGCGGCAGCAGCACTTTTAAGAAGACCCAGACTAAGATTACCACCCGCTACACCTTGAGGCCGCGATCGCTGCCCCTTTTTGGCAAGCTGAAGAGCGTGGTCAATTTTAATTTTGAGTTCGGCACCGAGTCGGAACTGCGCGAGAGTGCTACGGTGGACGCCGAACGCGAGCCGGTAGCCGACACCGGCAAGTGGGATTTTGAAATTAGGGGCGACTACAAGTTCAGCAGTCTGTTCGCCGGCCAGGGCGTCTTTCGCATAGAGAAGAACCGCAATAATATCACCGAAAAAACGCGCAACGTCGTGGAGGTGCGGGTGGTGGGCACCATGAGTTTTCGCTAATTTGCCACGGGCACGGGATGGAGGTATCTTCCATGTTTAATCGACGCGAGCAGGCGGCTTTGCTGTTTTTGTGCGGCGCCCTGCTGGCGGGTACGGCGGCGGCCGTGGTGGACCACTATCGCCCCGGCGCACATCGTCGAATACCGCCGTCGCCACGGTCCTTTTAAAAAAATGGAAGATTTGCAAAAGGTGCGCGGCATTGACGCCCGCACCGTAGAAAAGCTGCGGCCGTTGACTGTGTTGGAATAAGCGCGAGGGGAGCGAGTGTTTAGCGCAAAGAGCAAAACGTCCACTGGAATTCACATCGTCGACAGCGCGGTGTACATCGCCGAGTTGGAGCGCCGGGGGCAGGCCGTGGCCGCCACGCGGCTGGTGCAGGCCGACCTGCCCGGCGCTTTTGCGCCGGGGCAGTTGGCGCGCGACGAGGTGCGCTGGGAACTGGCCGAAGTGTTCGACCGCGTGGGCACCGACCACGACATCCATTACGATTGCGCCCAGGTGGCTCTGGATCACCAGGCGTACCACCTCAAATTATTGCCCGCCGTCCCCGGCAACGCCGCGGCGCAGCGCGAGCACTTGCAGTGGGAAGCCGAGCAGTTTTTAGCCGACGCAGTGGAAGGCCACGCCGTCGATTGCCTGGTGGCCCAAAGCACCGGCCTGGTGGTGGCGGCCCGCCGCCCTCTAATTGACCTCTACCGCGATCTTTTTGCCCAGGCTGAAGTGGACGACGTTGACTTTGACGTGGTGCCCTTTGCCCTGTACAATCTGGCGCGCCGCGCCGGCCTGTTGGGCGACGGCGAAACCGCGCTGCTGCTGGACGTGGCACAATTTGAAGCGTGCGTCGTTTTGGTGCAAAACGGCGCGCCGGTCGCCGCCTCTACGCGCGCCTGGAACGTGGGCCGCGACGAGCAATTGGCCGACCTCGAAGGTTACCTCGCGGAGTTGCTGGAGAAGACGGGGGCCGCGCCCCAGCATTTGTGGTTGAGCGGTACGGCCGCCGCCGAATCGACCTGGAGTTACGAATTGCCCACCCGCCTGGGGCTGGTGGGGGAATTGGTCGACCCTTTTAGGGGCATTGACGTGGAGCCGCTGGAGCAATTGGACGCCGCCGTATTGCAGAACAGTCCTGAGTACGGCGTGGCGGTGGGCCTGGCACTGCGGGGGGTGACCGACAGCGGCGACGCCCTGCACCTGGATCTTTTGCGGGAGCAAAGCTCCGGCTCGTCCAACGGCTTTGTCCGGGTCGCCGTTTTGGCCGTTCTGGCGGTAGCGTGCGTGGGCGCGCTCTACTGGGTGGACCAGCGCTATCCGCTCTACGGGGCGTGGAAGAAATTGCTGGCCGGCGAGCAGATTGTGGCGCTGGATGGGGAGGAGGCGGGGGCTGTGGTCGCGGAAGAGTCGCCGGTCGTCGGCGCCGAACGGGAAGTGGAAAACCGGCCGCCTACTACACTGCCACGGGTGCGTGAAGAAGCCCCGGCTGTGGTAGCGGACTCGGGAGAGCGGTCGGTTGCAGAAACGGCGGCCCGGGAGCGCGAAGCGCCGGCGGTGGAGTCGCTGTTCCGGCCACCGGAAACGGTGCCCGTCGAGGTGCCGCCGCAGTGGAGCGGCGCGTGCCTGGACGTGTTGCAATTGATTAAACAGTTGCCCCAGGAGGTTCGCTTTGGCTCGCTCATTGGCAACGGCCGCGGCGAATACACGCTGGAGGGATCGCGGCCCACTGAGGCGGCGGCGCTGACGCAATTGCGCGACGCGCTAAAGGAGTCGTCCGACGACGTCAATTTGAGCCAGTGGTGGGCCGGCCGGGACGCCGAGCGCACCTTCCGATTTTCTTTTAAGGGCCGGCTGCGCCAGGTGCAAACGCGCCGCTTGCACCCGGTGCCGCCCGCCGAGGCCAACCGCGCGGCCGCCCGGTTGAGCGCCTGGGCGCACGAGAGCGGCCTGGATTCGCTGGAAATGGAAGCGCCCATCCACATTGAACTGTCGGAAAGGCTGGCGCGGCAGCGGCAGAAGTTGTGGGCGCGCGGTTCGTACATGGAAATGCTGTCTTTTGCCACCGTTTTGGAGCAGGCGGGCGCAACCATGGCGGTGAGCGAGTTGATCGTCATCCCCCACTACCTGCGGGAAGAGCGCTGGAAGAAAGCCACCTTCTACGCGGTGGTGGAAATGTTAACGCAGGCACCGTGAGCGAGGCAAAAGCCATGCAAGCTGCGCTATACCCGGGAAGTTTCGACCCCATCACCTACGGGCATCTCTACATCATCGAGCGCGCCCGCGACATGGGCATCTTTAGCGAGATTACCGTGCTGCTGGCGGTAAATCCCAATAAGGCACTGCTCTTTCCCACCGAAGAAAACATGGAATTGATTCGCCAGGCCACCGGCCAGTGGTCCGACGTCAAGGTGGACAGCACTGAGGGGCTGGTCACCGACTACGCGCGGCGACACGACGTGCGCGTTGCGATAAGGGGGTTGCGCGGGGTGACGGATTTTGAAAACGAATTTTCCATGGCCCTGACCAACCGCGATTTATCCCCTCAATTCGACACGCTTTTTTTGATGACGCGCTCCGATTACATGTACCTCAGCTCCACGCTAGTGCGCCAGGTGGCGCAAATGGGCGGGGCGGTTGAGCAGTTTGTGCCCGAATGCGTCGCCGCCAAATTGCGGGAAAAATTCGGGCGCGGGGTCGGCTGAGATGTCTGAGCGCGCATTGGCCCGGTTGCCCTGAGCCGGTTGCACGGCATTGGCGGCAAGCGCTGCACGGATCTGGTGCGGCACTTTGGTTCGGCAATTGAGGCGTTGCGCTGCCGCGCCGAGTGGGAGGAGGTGCTGGGGTCGGTGCGGGGACGCAAGGCGCGCAGCGAAGCGGTGGATTGGGCCTGGGCCGAGGCCCAATGGGCCCATCTGGGGCGCTGCGGCGGCCAGTTGCTGACGCCGGAGGATATGTGTTATCCCTACCATTTGCGCCAGATTCATCAATTGCCGCCCGTGCTGTTTGTGTTGGGTGAGATTCCGCCCGCCCCTGTGTGGCGCTGGTGGGCACGCGCCGGGCCACGCCGTACGGTCTGGATATGGCGCGGCGCACCAGGGGGCGCTGGAGGCGGGGGGGCAGAGCGTTGCCGTTTTAGGGTGCGGGGTGGATGTGATCTATCCGGCGGCGCACGACCGGCTGTACCGGGCGCTGCGGCAAAACGGCGCGGTGATTTCCGAATTTCCCATGGGCAGCGCGCCCGAGCCTGGGTCTTTTCCCAAGCGCAACCGCATTATCAGCGGCATGAGTCTGGGCGTGGTGGTGGTGGAAGCGCCACAGCGCAGCGGCGCCCTACTGACTACCAACTACGCCGTCGAGCAAAATCGCGAGGTATTTGCCGTGCCCGGGAACGTGCGCAGCGGTCACAGTGCTGGCTGCCACGCCTTGCTGCGCGACGGGGCCAAACTGGTGGAGCGGGTAGAGGACATTCTGGAGGAATTGGGGTCCAATGTCGCCGAAGAGATAGTCTTGCCGGCAGACACTGCACCGGCGGTGGAATTGGACGAGTGTCAGCGCCAGATTCTCGCCTTATTGGATGGGGGGGAGCAGCACGTAGACGTCCTATCTACGGCGGCGGCATTGGCGCCGGCCGCAGCGTTGGAAGTGCTGCTCAAACTCGAATTGGCGGGGTTGGTAGACCAGCGTGCGGGCAAGCTTTTTGCCCGCACGGCCACATATAGCGTGTAGTTGTCACTGTTTTTTCTTATATTTCTAAGAATTCCCTGCGCAGTCTTCCCACGTCTCTCTTAGGTTCGTATTAACCAAAATTGCGGAGACGGACGTATGCGAAGCAGCTTTATCTTGCATGACCTTATGCGCCATATACACATTCGTCAATTAATTAGCAGCGGTATTGCCGCTTCTATAGCGTTGTTTGCGCTATGTGTTAATCCTCTTGAAGCCCAGGTATTTGTCACCGAGTGGGGTGCACAGGGCAGCGGCGACGGCCAGTTTAGCGCCGCGCGGGGTATTGCGGTGGACGATTCGGGCAATGTCTACGTGGCCGATACCGGCAATCACCGTATTCAAAAATTTGATAACAACGGCAATTTCTTGCTCAAGTGGGGCAGTCAGGGGTCGGAGAATGGGCAACTCAACGCGCCGGTAGACGTGGCCATAGACACGGCCGGCAATGTGTTTGTGGTGGAGCAGGGCAACAATCGCATTCAAAAGTTTGATCCCAGCGGTACGCATTTGCTCAAGTGGGGGGGCGAGGGCGCGTCGGTCAGCCAGTTCAACGCTCCCGGTGGTATTGCGGCCGACACGCTGGGTTTTGTGTACGTGGCTGACGGCGGCAATCACCGCATTCAAAAATTTAATCTCAACGGCGGTTTTGTGCGGGTGTGGGGCAGCAACGGCATCAACTTTGGCCAGTTTAATACGCCCACGGATGTGGCGGTGGACGATTCGGGCTACGTGTACGCGGTAGATCGCGACAACCATCGGGTGCAAAAGTTCAACAGCAACGCCGAGTTTCAACTCAAGTGGGGCGCCCAGGGCAGAGACACGTTGCGCTTTGAATCGCCCCACGGCATTGCGATGGACGACGCGCGGCGCTTTTATGTTGCCGACGAGAACAACCACCGCATACAGCGCTTTGATTTTTTGGGCGCATTTGAGCTGGCGTGGGGCACTGGGGGCAGCGCCCAGAGCCAATTTAGCGGCCCGGCCAGTGTGGCCACCGACAGTCTGAACAACGTGTTTGTGCTGGATAGCGGCAACAATCGGGTGCAGAAATTTTTGGTCAACAACGCGCCGGTGGCCAAGCGCGATACGGTGAGCGGCAGCGGCGGCGTGCTGCTGTCCATTGCGCTGAGCGGCACCGACACCGATCAAGACAGTCTCACGGCGATTATATCTTCGCTGCCCGTCGCCGGCCAACTTTTTCAGACCAGCGACGGGGTCACGCTGGGGGCCGAGATCACCGCCGTGCCCACGGCGGTGAGCGACCACCAGCGGCGCGTTCTGTTTTTGTCTGCGGCGACCAGCAGCGGCCAGCCCTACAGTTTTTTTGACTTCCGCGTCAGCGACGGCAATGTAGAGTCGGAAGCGGCGCAATTGCTGATTGACATCACCTCGTCCAATGTCGCGCCCACGGTGGCGTCCAATATCACGCTCTTTGGCAACGAAGGGCAGACGACGACCATTTTTAACGGCAATATTCGGGCGCTCGACGCGGAAGATCTGGCGCAAAACGTCACAATTAGGGCCATTGTGCAGCCGCAACACGGTGATTTGAGTAGCAATGTGTTTACCCAGAAAGATATAGATCAGGGGATCGTCAACTATATCCACAATGGCGACGAGGCGGCGGCGGACAGCATTTCTTTTCGGGTGGAAGATACGGCTGGTGGTTTGGCGTATTTCACGTTCCGCATTTCAATCCGGTTGTTTAACGACCCGCCCGATTTTACCGATCCGGGCGACCCGCAAGTAAGCGAAGGTCAGGCACTGGTTATACCGATGCAGGTAAGGGACCCCGACAGTAGCGAGATTAGGTATATCATTCAGACGACGCCGGAGGGCATGGCTATTGAAAACGACACGCTGCGCTGGGTGCCTACCTACGATCAGGCAGGTACCTATCCGCTGCGCATCGACGTGGAAGACGGGGACGGCGGCACGGATTTTATTACCATGGTGGTCACGGTTAATGAGGCCGAGCCTCCGACATTGACGGACAATTCGCTGGCGCTGGATTTTGGCGCAGTGAAGGCGGGCGCGGTGGCGCAGGACACGCTGCGCTACGGCAATCCGCTGGAATTTGCCCTGGAGGTAGCGTCGCTGGCCGTCGGCGGGCCCGAATTTGCCCTGGTTGAGCCGGCGCCGCCTTTCAGTATAGGCGGGCGCGATAGCGTGGATCTGGTAGTGAGTTTTACGCCCATTTTGGGCGCGGGCGAAACGGCGCTGGGCACGTTGAGCGGCAGTAGCAATTTTGGCAATTTGTCTTTTCCGCTTGCGGGCAGCAGTTTGTGGACCGATCCCAGCATTGACGTGACGGCCCTGGACTTTGGCGCGGTGCCGGTGAGCGGGGTGCAGCGCTTGGATTTTGTCGTTTCGACGGTGGGCACGGCGCCGCTAGTGGTCAGCTCCATCGCCAGCGGCGATGCCCAGTTTGTCTCCGACAAAGATAGTTTGACGGTGGCCAGCGGCGGGCGAGATACGGTGCAGGTGGTGTTTGCGCCGACGCGGGAGGGGCAGGTGAATACTGAGCTGACTTTGACCGCAACAGATACCGTGCTGCAGGTGCCACTTGTTGGTTTGGGCGGTCAGCCGTTTGAGGGCGGCGTGTTTATCGACTTTATTCTGGTCGACGGGAACCAGGGACAGCTGCAGGCGGGGGGGGCGCGAAGCGGTCGATTGTACGAGCTGGAATTGTACATGGAGGGGGCGCCGGAGTTAAGTGCCTGGACGGCGCAGCTGGACTTTGACGGCGGGGCATTGGCCTATGTGGACGGCAGTGCGCAAGCGGGCAGTTTTTTGGCGGATGCGGAGATAGAGGTGGTGGTGCGGGAGGGGGGGGTAGAGATCAGCGGCATGGCGGTGGAGGCCACGCCCAGCGCCAGCGGCGACGGGGTATTGGCGCAATTGTCGGTGGCGGTGCAGGAGGGGTTTGTCGACCAGAGCACCTTGGTGTTGTCGTCTTTTGTGCTGGATTTGCCTGGCGGCGGTACCATTGCCGATGCGCCGGGGCTGGTGGCGACAGTTGACACGGCAGCGGTGGAGGGTTTTTTGGAGGGGGATTTTGACCAGGACGGGGTGATAGGTTTTACAGATTTCTTTCTCTTTGTCGATTTGTTCGGGCAGCAGGTGCCGCCGGCGCCGGTGCGTTTTAATTTGGTGGACGACAGCGCCATTGGCTTTGCCGACTTTTTTGCTTTTGCCGATTTGTTCGGGCAGCGCCGCGGCGACGTGGCCAAGCTGATGGCGCTGGCCGAGGAGTTGATTGGGTTGCCGCGTTCGTTTGGATTGCGGCCCAATTATCCCAACCCGTTTAACCCGGCGACGACGCTGGAGTACGCGCTGCCGCAGGAAGCGCTGGTGCGTTTGGCGATTTACGACGTGGCGGGGCAGCGGGTGCGGCAGCTGGTGCGCCAGGTGCAGGGGGTGGGGGTGTACCGGGTGGAGTGGGACGGGTGCGATGCAGACGGGCGCAAGGTGGGCAGCGGGGTGTATTTGGGGCGGCTGGAGGCGGGGGAGTTTGGGCAGACGCGCAAGATGTTGTTGTTGAAGTAGGAGGCGGCGGACGTCTCGGATTTTAGCGGACGAAGATAATAGAGAATAACCTGCGGATATGTGGGTGGAGTTTGGCGACGTCGGGGTAAACTCCGCTAGTGTTTAATCTGCGGATATATAGGTGGGTGGTACCGATACGACCGTTCGCGGCCGATTCCCGGCGGTGGTATTTTTTTCTGAAATTCAGGTATTTTATAAAACCGGCATTTGGCCGGTTTTATCATTTTGGCCAAGGGGTTATCTTCTCGGGCAGTATAGAAGAGGGAAAATCTGGATATAGCGGTCTAATAATGTGGCTTATTGGTAGAGCGTTTTTGTCGCTGACTTTCGGCGCGCTGATTTTTGGGTCTGGGCAGGCTATTGCGGCGGAGCAGCGGACATATACACCGGGCAATATGGTGTTCGATTTGGACGGCAGGGGGGACTATGTGGAGTTGCCCGGCGACCTTTTTGTTAGGCTGCAAGACGCCACGGTGGAGTGCTGGGTGCGCTGGAAGGAGTGGGGGCGATTGCCCTAGCCGTTTGGTTTTGGTAAAGCCTGGCGCGCGGTAGCGGTGAGTACGTACGGCAGCTCGGGGCAGTTGCGCTTTTTTGTCTATTTGGAGCGCGACGACTTGAACTTGGTGTGCTCAGCGGTGCCGGTGCACCTGTACCGCTGGTATCACCTGGCCGCAGTGATGGGGGCGGGGGGGGATGCGGCTCTACCTGGACGGAGAGTTAGTGGGTGAAAGAGATTTTGCAGGGGCGTGGGGGGAGATAGTCGAGGGTGGGCGCAATTACATCGCTCGCAGTGGAGGAACAACGACGATTTAAACGGGCAGATCGATGAGTTCAGGGTGTGGGATCGGGCGCTGAGTAAGGAGGAGATTGGCGCGGCGACGAGGCGGGGTTGGTGGGGCTGTGGAATTTTGACGCGGGGGACGGGCGCAATTTGGTGGCGGGCGGTGGAGAGGGGATGTTGTACGGCGATGCCCGCTGCCTTGCGGTGGAGCGGGATGCGCAGTCGCATACTGAAGTAAGCGGGATGGTCGTCGATGCACAGGATAAAGCATTGGTGGGCGCGGTGCTACAATTCTATGAGGATGGGGTGCCTATTGTACGGGGGCGGAGCGATAGCGCCGGGCGGTTTTCTCAAGGGGTCTATCCGGAAGCGGGGCGGCGTTACGACTTGGCGGCCGGGCTATTGGATTTGGGGGGCTGGGCGATGGATCTGGATCTGCGGGCGGGGGGCAATCGCTCGCTAACGCTGGCTGTGCGGCCGGCCGTGCCACGTGGCGGGTGCGGTGGTGGCGCTGGACGGGACGCCGCAGAAGGCCATTGTGGTGGAGGCGCTGCGCTATGATGCGGGGCAGTGGGAGGCGGTGGCCCAGACGCTGACTAACACATTGGGCAAGTACCGCTTTGTCAACCTGAGGCCGGGGCGCTATCGGGTGCGGGCGCACGTGCCGGGGGCGCACGTCTATTACGCGGCCGGCGAGCACGAGCAGGCGGCACTGGACATGGGCAGCGATGCCTTATACGAAGATATCGACATCGACATTATTCCGTTTCGCAAGGGGGTGTGGCGCATCTACAACCACCTGGACGGCCTGGCGGACAATTCGGTGAGTTCCGTCTTGCAGGATAGGGATGGCCTGATGTGGTTTGGCACTTTTTGAGGACGTAGATTCCAGTCTATGGATCGGCACGACCAGGGGGTTGGCACATTATACAGGAGATGCCGCACCGGTTTTTGACACGTGTCTCAACGAGCAGTTAAATCACCGGAACGTCTGGTCTATCTTGCGCGATGGCGACGGCGTGCTGTGGGGTGGTACCACGCACGGGGCTATAGGCTACGACGGCCAGGCCTGGACCAACCTTGATTTACTGGACGGCTTGCCGGGGTTGTCTTTAAGGGACATCGAGCAGAACGAGCGCGGCGAATTGTTTTTTGTCAGCAACGGCGGGGTGACGCGCTACCGCAAAGACCTTGCTCCGCCCGGGGTGCGCATTACGGACGTGCGCGGCAATGATCCCGAGGACGCCATTGAGGTGGATACGCGCGTCACCATTGAATACCGCGCGTTGGATTTAAAGACGCACCCGCGCAAGCGGCAGTATCGCCATCGGGTGTGGGCGGCGGGCGATTCTGTTGCGTATGGTGTGCCGTCCCGGGAAGACCGTTTTGAGTGGGTGCCGACGAAGGCGGGTACCTACACGTTTAAAGTGCAGGCGATTGACCGGGATCTCAATTACTCGGAGCCGGCGCGGCGGGGGTTTGAGGTGGTGTTGCCCTGGCAGCGCAACGCCTGGATCGTCGTGCCGCTGTTTGGCGCCTTGGCGGCGGTGTGCGTGACGGCGGTGTTTTTTGGCGGGCGCTATTACCGCCAGCGGTGCGAGTCGCAGCACTTGCGCGACCAGTTGCTGGAAGAAGAGCAGAGGGCGCGGCTGTCGCTGGAGGCGGCCAATGCGGAATTGCAGCAGGCCAACGCCGCCGCCGAAGAAGCGCGCGACGTGGCCGACGTGGCCAACCAGGCCAAGAGCGTGTTTTTGGCCAATATGAGCCACGAGATTCGCACGCCGCTCAACGCCATTTTGGGATACGCCCGCATTTTGCAGCGTCGGAACGGGTTGGACAATGTAGTGCGCCAGTCGGTGGAGACGATAGAAGCGAGTGGTACGCACCTGCTGGGGTTAATCAACGCTATTCTGGATCTATCTAAGATTGAAGCCGGGCGGTTGGAAAAAGAAGAAGGCGTTTTTGATCTGGTGGGATTGGTCGATGCAATGGCCGGCATGTTCCAACTGGCCTGCCGGCAGAAGGGGGTGGCGTGGCAAGCGGTGTGGGGCACCGGGGACGGCGCGCCGCCGGCTGTGGCGGGGGGCCTCTACGGCGACGAGGGCAAGCTGCGGCAGATCTTGATCAATTTGATCGGCAATGCGGTTAAGTTTACCACACAGGGACAGGTGAGTCTGCGGATCACGCCGCTGGAAGATGTTGAGGGTTTGCCGGCAGAGGAAGAATATCACTTTGAGGTGATCGACACGGGACGGGGGATTCACCCGCAGGACCAGGCCGGTATTTATGAGCCGTTTGAACAGAGCAAGCACGGCACGCGCACCGAGGGCACGGGGTTGGGGCTGGCCATTTCGCGGCGCTACATCCAGCTGTTGGGCGGCGAGCTGGATCTGGAATCGGAGCTGGGAGAAGGCAGCCGGTTTTTCTTTACGTTGGCGTTGCGCCAGTCCGATCAAGTCGCCGCGGTGTGGCAATTGGAAGAAAAGCGGTGGGTGCGCTGCTTGGCCAGCGGGCAGGCGGTGGAGGCATTGGTGGTGGACGATATTGCCGAGAACCGGGAGGTATTGGAGCAGATGCTGGAAAGTGTTGGGGTGGCGGTGCGGCAGGCGGACAACGGGTGGCAGGCGGTTGAACAGGTGCGGCGGAAGCGGCCGGACATTGTATTTATGGACATCTGGATGCCGGAGCTGGACGGAGTGGGGGCGGTGCGGCAGTTGCGTCAGGAGCACGGCGCCGACTTGAAGCTGGTGGCGGTGACGGCGTCGGTGTTGTCGCACGAGCGGCAGTTGTATTTGGATGCCGGTTTTGACGAGTTTGTGGCCAAGCCGGTCAACGAGGAGCAGATCTATGCGGTCATGGCCGAGTTGTTGGGGGTGGAATACGAGTATGGTGCGGTGGCAGCGGAGGAGGCGCTGGACCTGACGGCGGTGGTGTTGCCGCAGGATTTGGTGCGGCGTTTGCGGGAGGCGGCTGAGTGGGGCAAGGTGCGAGAATTTGAGTACTTGCTGGAGGAGGTGCGGCAGGTGGACGGCCTATGTGAGCCGGTGGCGGCGCATCTGCAGGAGATGAGCCGGGGGGTTGACATGGATGGGGTGGTGGCAGTTTTGGACGAGATTCGGACGCAGTAAGCAGCCTCTCCCATTCCGATGGTTGTACATCCTACCTAAAGAGCTCGTGCGTGATACCCCTGGCGTCCCTTAGTTAAGACTTGGGAGAATGCTCGCCGTTGGCGGGCTCTATCTGCAAGAGGTCTTCCCGGTCGGGCGGGTGGCAGCCGCCTGACCCTTTCACCAGAAAAGGCCGCACGAATTTCCACGATGCCCATAGACCGCATACCAGGGCTAAAGCAATGGCAAGGGGGCTTTGCCAATCCACGCTCAACCTCCCCACCCCAACCACATGGTCAGCTGGTAGGTAATAAAAGCTCCCACGTACGCCAGCCCCGTCATATAGACAAAAGTGAAGAGGGGCCACAACCACGAATTGGTCTCGCGCTGGATGGTGGCCAGGGTGGCGGCGCACTGGGCGCAGAGCGCAAAGAACACCATGATCGACAGCGCCACCGGTATGTTAAAGACTGGGCGGCCGTCGGGCCAGGTGGATTTGTGCAGGGCGGTGCGCAGGTCGGACGATTCCTCGTCCTGGTCGCCGCCCAGGCTGTAGATGGTGCCTAACACCGAAATGATCACCTCGCGCGCCGGAAAGGAAGCCAGGGTGGCCATGCCAATGCGCCAGTCCCAGCCCAGCGGTTGCACCGCCGGCTCAATCCAGCGGCCGGCCCGGCCCAGGTAGCTGTCGCCGATTAGGTCGGCGGCCTGGCGCTGGTCGATGGTGGCCAGCGCGGTTTCCAGTTTATCGCCCTGGTATATCGTCTGAGCCCGGACGCGCTCTTGCTCGTACTGGGCGTGGGCGATGATATCTTCGGAGTGCGGGAAGTAGGCCAGGGCCCACATGGCGATGGTGGTGGCCAGAATAATGCTGCCGGCGCGCACCACAAAGGCGCTGCCGCTGTGGTAGACGCGCAAAAATACGGTGCGCGGCGTGGGTACTTTGTAGGAGGGCAGTTCCATGAGGAAGGGCGGCGCCTCGCCTTTGAGCAGGGTTTTTTTGAGGAGCCAGGCCAGGGGAATGGCCACCACAATGCCAATGCTGTACATGCCCAGGAGCACCAAGCCCTGCAGATTAAACCAGCCGCCCAACAGCGGCCGGTCGGGTATGAAGGCGGCGATGAAGAGGATGTAAACCGGCAGGCGCGCCGAGCAACTCATCAGCGGTGCCACTACAATAGTAGTAAAGCGGTCGCGCCAGTCGTCGATGGTGCGCGCCGACATGATGCCGGGCACGGCGCAGGCAAAGCTGGAGAGCAGCGGGATAAACGACTTGCCCGAGAGGCCGCAGCGCGTCAAGAGGCGGTCCATGAGCAGGGCGGCGCGGGCCATGTAACCGCAGTCTTCCAGCAGCGCGATAAAGAGAAAGAGGATGGCGATTTGCGGCAAGAAGATGAGCACGCCGCCCACGCCGCCAATGACGCCGTCGACAATCAGGCTGTGCAGGGCGCCCGGCGGCAGCAGGTCTCCGGCCCAGGCGCCGAGATGGCCAAAGAGGGCGTCGATGCCGTCCATCATTGGACCGGCCCAGGTGTAGATGGCCTGAAAGACCAGGGCGTTGAGGGCCACAAAAATCAGCGTGCCGACAACGCCGTGGGTGAGCACGCGGTCGATGCGGTCGGAGCGGTGGCTTTGCAGTGAATCGGGCTGGTGCACACAGCCTTCCACTACCTGGTCGATCCAGGCGTAGCGCGCCTCGCTCTCCAGGCCCGACAGCGGGTCAGATGTGCCCACGTCCTGGCGGCTGGCGCTCAATTCGGCGGCAAAGTCGGGGCCCAGGCGTTCGCTCAGGCGCTGCTCCACCGAGCCGGCTTCGTCGACCAGGGCGCGAAAGACCTCCACGGCAGATAGGGTGCGCTGCGAGCCGTCGGCGTCGGGGACCTGGCGGCCGGCAAGGGCGTCTACCTGGCGCTGCAACTCGGCCGGAAAGGTGGGGCGGGTTTGCGCCCGGGCTGGCTCGTCGCCTTTGAGCAGGGCAGCCAGGATTTGGCGCAATTGATCTAGTCCCTGGCGCTGGCGGGCGCTGATGGGCACTATGGGCACGCCCAGGCGCTGCGCCAGGCGCGCGGCGTCTATGGTCATGCCGCGGCGCTGGCTCACGTCGGTCATGTTGAGGGCGATGAGCAGGGGGCGGTCGAGCTCGACGAGTTGGGAAATGAGGTAGAAGTTGCGCTGCAGGTTGCTGGCGTCGACAATGGCCAGAATGGCGTCTACGGGGGCCGCGTCGGCGCGCTGCGAGAGCAGTACGTCGACGGCCACGATTTCGTCGGGGGAGTGGGCCGCCAGACTGTAGGTGCCGGGCAGGTCGAGCAGGTCGACGGCG
>CAXGRO010000063.1:0-14597 GCA_964012055.1 uncultured bacterium | reverse complement strand
CGAATTTCAACCTTACAAAAATCCGCTCAAAATCGAAAAAGTGTCCACAGTATTATTATCAAGTGGGATATTTTGGGGAGGCTGGTTCCGGGAAGCCAGTTGGTAAGGGATAGTTCATTCTACGCTGGCATCCACTGAGAAGATTGAGGATTACCTCTGAGCAGATATGAAGCTTGCGCCAGAGACAGGTAGTGGCGCTGGAGGCAAGACCCCAGGGCAATCCGGGGATGGGCTGCGAGTTTTGCACCAGCGGCGCTGCCTCCCCAAACTGCATTTCAGGCAAAAGCGGTCTTTTATCTTTGTATAGGATGTAATTCAGACGGCTATTTCAGGTTCTACAACTTCTGCGAAAGCCCAGTTGAGCCACCTAGTCAGCGTTATTATATCGGCGGTGGCCACCGTTGTTCCACCCCAAATGCGCAGTCCGGCCGGGGCTTCGCGATAGGCGCCAATATCGTAGGAAACTTTTTCGGCGGCCAACAATTCGACCAATTGTTTTTCTACGGCTTTCTGCTCGGCGGCGGCCATTGAGGCGAAATGAGCGCCGGCGAACTTTAAGCAAATGGAGGTATTGGAGCGGAGGCGCTCGTCGGCGGCCAAAAATTCGATCCAATCCGTCTGTGCCACCCAGGTAGCCAAACTGGCCAGATTAGCCCTGGAGCGCTCAATTAATTCGGGTAACCCCCCTATTTCCTCGGCCCACTTTAAGCCATCCAAGGCATCCTCCACGCACAGCATGGAGGGCGTGTTGATGGTGTTGCCATCAAATAGGGCCTCGTTGAGCGCCCCCGCCTTGGCGATGCGGAATAACTTGGGCATGGGCCATGGCGGAGTGTAATTTTCCAGTCGCTCAACCGCCCGGGGTCCCAAAATGAGCACGCCGTGCGCGGCTTCGCCTCCCATGACCTTCTGCCAGGAATAGGTGACGACATCGAGTTTTGCCCAGGGCATCTCCATGGCAAAAACAGCCGAAGTAGCGTCGCAAATCGTCAGCCCTTGTCGGGTGTCGTCGATCCACTCGGCATCCGGCACCTTAACTCCCGAGGTCGTGCCGTTCCAGGCAAAGACGATATCGCGACTGCAATCGACTTGTCCCAGGCAGGGTATTTGGCCGTAATCGGCCGCCAAAACTCGCACGTCCTCCAGCTTTAACTGCTGTTGAATGTCTGCAGCCCACCCCTTGCTAAAACTCTCCCAGACCAGCGCGTCCACGCCCCGCGGTCCCAGCAGTGACCACAGCGCCATTTCCACGGCCCCGGTGTCGGAAGCCGGCACTATGCCAATGCGATAGTCGTCCGGGATAGCCAGTATGGAACGGGTGCGCTCAATCACCTCTTGCAATTTGGCTTTGCCCAGGGCACTGCGGTGGGAGCGCCCCACCGCAGCCTCTTTCAACGCATCCAAATCCCACCCCGGTCGCTTGGCGCAGGGCCCGGAAGAAAAACACGCATTAGTAGGAATGGATTCGGGTTTCATCGTCTATGTGCACATTTAAAATAAAAATACCTCGTGATCGAGGTCGAATTGCCGCGCTAAACGTGATCGTCTAATTCAAATACCTGCTCCATTAACGCCCACCATTCCCCCTCGCCCGCTTCGGGCACTTTTTTCTGATAAGTGCACATCAAATCGTCCCACTCCTGAGCTTTGGGATTTTGCTCCATATAGCGGGCAAAATCCACCGCCGGATCAAATTCGTCTACCGTTTCCATGTACATAAACATGCGCGTGCCCAACAAAAATATGCGCATGCCCGTAATGCCCACTTCTTCGATCCCCTGCATCACTTCGGGCCAGGGGTTGCGGTGGTATTCTTTGTACTCGGCGATCTTCTGTGGATCGTCTTGCAACTCGATGGTCAGGCCGTAACATTTCATTGCGCGTTCTCCTTTTCGGCGCGATAGGCTGCCGCCAGCAGCGAAATGGGATGCACCACTTCTATCTCCATACCGCTGCGCCGGCCGCCGTGCTCTATTTGGATACAGCAGCCTGGGTTGCCCGTGGCCACTACCGTTGCTCGAGTATTGGCAATGTGTCCCATCTTGCGGTCGAGCAATTGCATTGAAGTTTGCGGCTGGGTAATGTTGTAAATGCCCGCGCTGCCGCAACACCAATCGGCTTCGGTCAACTCGACCAATTCAACCCCTTCAATAGATTGCAAAATCTGACGCGGCGCTTCCGACACTTTCTGCCCGTGCACCATATGGCACGACTCGTGATACGTCACCTTGCGCGCCGCCGCCTTTGCCACGGGCACCCGCCAGCCAATCTCCAGCAAAAACTCGTGAACGTCTTTTACTTTGGCGCTCCACTGCCGCGCTCGTATGGCGTAATCTTCGTCGGCCGCCAGCAAGTGATCGTAGTGTTTCATGTGCGAGCCGCAACCGCCGGCATTGACGATGACGGCGTCCACGGAGTCCAGATCAAAGGCGTCGATATTGACGCGCGCCAGCTGCCGTGCACTTTCCACTTCTCCGTTGTGCGCGTGCAAAGAACCACAGCACTGCTGGGCCTCGGGCAAAACCACCTCGCAGCCGTTTTCCTGCAAGGCGCAAATGGTGTCGGCATTAACCTGAGCAAAAGCAATATCCTGTATGCACCCCGACAATAGCGCCACCCGGTATTTTGCCCGGGGCGGATTTTTGGTCCGGTACTCGTCCTCAAACAGCTGGCGCGTAAATTTGGCACTGGCTCTGGGTGTCAAAGGCTCCAACTCGCGCAGCGATTTGGGCAGCAGGCGCAACAGACCGCTGCCGCGCACCAGGCGCTGCAAACCGCTGCGCTGGTAAAACCGCAAGAGCCGGCCCAATAAGTGCAATCTCTGTTGCGAAACAAAAAGCCGCCCCAGGGCAAAACCGCGAACGGCGTTGCGTTTGGGATTGTTTAGTACCCCCGCCCTTTCGATTTCTGCCCGAGCGCTTTCAAAAAGTGTGGTGTAATCGACCCCGGCCGGGCAGGCCGTCTGGCAAGCCAGGCATCCCAGGCAAAAATACATTTCGTCGGCAAAGGCGCTACTCACTTCCAGGCGCTCGTCGGCAATAGCGCGCATCATGGCAATGCGGCCGCGCGGCGACGAGCGCTCGTTGAGCGTCGTCGCGTAGGTCGGGCAAGTCGGCAAGCACATGCCGCAGTGCATGCATTGCTGCACCACAGAGTAGTCCAGATCCTTTAATAAATTCAACCCGTCAGCAGTTGCTTTGCTCAATCGAAAATCTTTCCCGGGTTTAAAATGCCGTTGGGATCAAACCCCGCCTTCACCCGCCGCATGACGTCCATGGCCACCGGCCCCAGGGCATCGCCCAGGTAGGGTTTTTTGGCCAGGCCAACGCCGTGTTCGCCCGTAATGGTGCCGCCCAATTCGACCGCGTAATTAAAGACTTCCGCCATGGCCTGCTCCACCCGCTCCATCTCCACCTCGTCGCGTTCGTCAGTGAGGAAAGTGGGATGCAAATTGCCGTCGCCCATGTGACCAAAGGTACCAATGCGCACCCGGTGGCGCTCGCCGACCTCCTGTATATAGGCCACCATGCGCGCCAATTCGCTGCGCGGCACGGTCACGTCTTCCAGCACCACGGTGGGCGCCAAACGCGCCAGGGCGCTAAACGCCGAGCGCCGCGCCGAGGCCAATTGCAGTGCTTCGTCGGCGTCGGCGGCCAGACGCACTTCTTGCGCTCCGTGTTCTTTGGCAATTTCCACCACCTGCGCCGCCGCGTCTTCCACCTCTGCGGGGTGCCCATCCACCTCCATCAACAACACCGCCTCGGCGTCTAGCGGCAGACCAATTTTGGCAAAATCTTCAACGCATTTGATCGTTACTTTATCGAGAAATTCGAGGGTGCAGGGAATAATCTTGCGCTCGATAATGGCCGAGATCGTCGCCGCCGCATCGGTCATGCTGTCAAAGAGCCCCAGCATGGTTTTTTTGGTCGCCGGCGGCGGAATGAGTTTGAGCACAATGCGCGTAATAACGCCCAAACTACCCTCGGATCCAATAAACAGATCCTTGAGCGTAAAACCGGCCACATCCTTGACGCATTTGGTCCCCGTTTCCAGAATCTGGCCGTCGGCCAGTACCACCTGCAAGGACATAATATAATCGCGCGTCACGCCGTATTTGAGCCCGCGCAAGCCACCGGAATTATTGGCCACATTGCCGCCAATGGTAGAAATTTTAATAGACCCTGGATCGGGCGGATAGAACAGGCCCGCGGCCGTTGCCTCGTCGGCAATTTTCTGGGTTAACACTCCCGGCTCGACCGCCATAGTCAAATTGCGCGCGTCGATCTCTAGAATGCGGTTCAGGCGCACCAGGCACAGCACTACGCAGCCCTCTACCGGCACCGAACCACCGGCCAGCCCCGTGCCCGAACCGCGCGTCACTACCGGAACCCGATTCTTGTTGGCGATCTGCAATATGCGGGCGATGTGCTCCACGCTGTCTGGCAGCAGGACACACGCCGACATCTGGCGCAGCGTGGCGGTGCCGTCAAAGGCGTACACGCTCAAGTCCTCTGGCGTGCTCAGCACCTGGTCGGCATTGAGGAATTGTCTGAATTCAGCTAGAAAATCAACCCCAGTCATGCATAAAAAATAGCTAAAAACCCCCCGCGGGCAATAGGCAACGGGCTCCGTCAACTCAAGTGAGCAATGCGTCGGAAAGGTGCTCGGTGTGGTTCATAAAATCCATACTTATTCTGCCATCAGAGGTAAAGGCAAGGCGCGTAATAGCCGTGTTCTGGTGATCGAGGGCCAGTTGTGAACTGGGCAGCAAATCAAAGAGCGCCTTGAGCAGAGAGTCGATAAAACCGCCGTGCGAAACAATGCCAATGCGGCTGTCTTCAGATGCCCTTTGGCGCAGCGCTTCGGCCACCCCAATAGCCCGCCCGTGGGCCACGTGGACCGCCTCCTGTCCTTTGTCGGCGCCCCACCACCCCTCTTCGCTAAAATCCTCGGGCAACACATAATTGGGAAACCGCTCCAGCAGTGCACTGCGGCCGATGCCCGGATACCCCACCGTGCCGCGCTCGTCCGGGTGGGTTAGATAAATGCCGCCGTACTCGTGGACGTCTATCCACACTTCGGGCGCCATGTCCAGAGCTTTGCCTATGGGCTGCGCCGTTTGCATGGTGCGCAGCATGGCGCTGGTGTAAAGGTGGTCCAACCGCGGCCGGCCGTTGTCGCGTTCGGCTGAAAAAAGGTGGTTGCCCGCGGCTATATGGGCGCCCACGCGGTCGGCTTGTTGTTCGCCAATTTCGGTCAGCGGCGGATCTTCAACGCGCTGGCTGACGTCTTCTAAGGCGTTGTTTAAAGATTGGCCGTGGCGAATGATAAATAGATCCATTGAGCAAACTCCTTGACAGTAAAAAAACCTTTCTCTATACTCTCGCCGCAGGCGCGACAAAAGAGAGAAGGAGACATGAAAATCACAGTACAACAAGGCGAGATACAAAAGAAGGCAGATGAAGCGATTGTCGTCAACCTCTTTAAAGATGTCAAGCCTGGCGGCGCCACCGGCGCGGTAGACAAAGCCCTGGGCGGTTTGCTTGGCGCCGTGCTAGACAGCGGCGACTTTAGCGGCAAACTCAACCAGACTTTAGCGCTCTACCCCAACGGCAAAATCCCCGCCCAGCGCGTCCTGGTTGTGGGCCTGGGTAAACAAAAGGATTTTGACCTCGAAGCGGCGCGCCAGGCCGCCGGCACGGCCGCCCGCCAATTGCAAGATTTGGGGGTCAAACACGCCAGCACCATTTTGCACGGCACCGGCGCCGGCGGCCTCGACCTAGAACCAGCGGCCCAGGCCGCCACCGAAGCCAGTGTGCTCTCGTGCTACCGCTTTGCCCACTACAAATCGAATGCCACCAGCAAAAAGGGGCTCGACCGCCTCACCGTGGTGGAATTCGACAAGGGCAAAATCGCCCGGGCGCGGCGCGGCGTGCAAGCGGGGTTGCACATTGCCGCCGCCACCTGCCTGGCCCGCGACCTGATCAATCACCCCGGCAATACCGTCACCCCTTCATACCTGGCCCGCACCGCCCGCCAGTTGGCCCGCCAACATGGCCTTAGCTGCAAAGTCATCGACGAAACCGGTATGAAACGCTTAGGGATGGGCGCCCTGCTGGGCGTGTCACAGGGCAGCCGCCAACCCGCCCGCTTCATCGTTTTGGAGCACAATAAGAAGGCCGGCGGCAAACCGCTGGTTTTGGTGGGCAAGGGCGTCACCTTCGACACCGGCGGAATCTCGCTCAAACCCGTCGCCGGCATGGGCGATATGAAGGGCGATATGTCGGGGGCAGCCGCCGTATTGGGGGCGATGCAGGCCATTGGCGCCCTCAAGGTGCCGCGCTACGTGGTGGGTCTGGTACCCGCCGTAGAAAACATGCCCGACGGCAACGCCTATCGCCCCGGCGACGTGCTCACCAGCATGGCCGGCAAGACCATAGAAATTATCAGCACCGACGCCGAAGGCCGCCTCATTCTGGCCGACGCCCTGACCTACGCCCAGCGCTATAAGCCATCGGGGGTAATCGATCTGGCCACCCTCACTGGCGCCTGTGTGGTGGGACTGGGGCACGAAGTGAGCGGCATGATGGGCAACGACGAAGAAATGGCGGAGCAGGTGCACCGAGCCGGCGAGCTCACCCGCGAGCGCGTCTGGCCGCTGCCCCTGTGGGACGAGCACCGCGACTTGATTAAAAGCGATGTCGCCGACATGAAAAACTCGGGCGGTCGCTCCGGCGGCGCCCTCACCGCTGCCGCCCTATTGAGCGAATTCGCCCAGGATTACCCATGGGCCCACCTCGATATCGCCGGCACGGCCCGGGCATCTAAATCGTCCCCCTATGTGCCCAAAGGCGCCGTGGGCGTAGGCGTGCGCTTGCTGACCCAATTGGCGCGCGACTGGACCGCCAAGTGATTCTCTCCGACGCCACCCTCAAAGCCATGCTGGAGGCCGGCGAACTAGGGGTGGAACCGCTCGATGCCGCCCAGATTCAACCCGCCTCCATAGACCTGCGCCTGGGCGACCACTTTCTCAAAGTCAACGAAAACGACCTGGAAGCCATTCGCCTCGACGGCGAAATCCACTACGAGGAATTGACCCAGCGCGAAATTGTCATTCCACCGCACTCATTTTTGCTGGCCACCACCAGGGAATACATCCGCCTACCCAACGACCTCACCGCCTTTGTCGAAGGCCGCAGTTCCATTGGCCGCATTGGCCTCTTCATCCAAAACGCCGGCTGGGTCGACCCCGGATTTGAAGGCATGATCACCCTGGAGTTGTTCAACGCCAACCGGCTGCCCATCCGCCTGCAGGAAGGCCGCCGCATTTGCCAATTGGTATTTGCCCGCATGGACCAGACTGCCGTACAACCCTACCAGGGTAAATATCAATTTCAGCGCCAGGCCACCGGCAGCCGCATAGCCCAGGACTTCGACCGCTAGAATCCCCTCTCATGCCGCAACGTCCCGCAAAAGAAAAGTCCCAGCGGCTCTCGCAGTTTCTTAACCTAGACCCTTCGCGCCCATTTGCCCTCGATCTGCGCCTGACCTCCACAGTTCTCTTCCTTTGGTTTTTTCTACATTCCTTTGGTGTGCTAGTAGGCAGTTCGCGCACCGTTTTGCGCCTGGCCGTTGATTATGGGGAATGGAACGGCGCCTGGCCCTGGCTGCCCTGGTTAGTCGCCTTCACCGGCCTGGCCGCACTGTGGTGGCGTTGCCGCAGCCCAATTGCACCGGACCACTTCAGTTTGCTACATCGACGCTTGCAACAAATGCTGCGCCTGGGCACCGCCCTATTGATCATTTGTCTCCTGTCGCTGTGGAATGGCCTCTTGATTCTCTTCCCCTACTTGACTCTACTGTGGGCACCGCACACTACCTGGGCGCTGTGTTTGCTCTTTGTGCTCTTCCTCCACGCACCCATCGATCAACATCCCAGACGTATATGGGATATAGCCCTGGCTTTCTTCATTGTTGTCCTGGCCGTATACGGCACTTACACACTCTATTTTTGCCAGGTCACCATGTTACATGGAGACGAGGGGCAATACCTGCGCGTCACACAGAGCCTGCTCCACGACGGCAACATGGACCTGACCAATAATATTGATAACGAGCAGATACTCGAATTCCACGTACGCGACTTTGCCGTCAACAAGGCGGCCTCCTCGCCGCCGGGCAAAGTGTTCTCCGTCCATCCCATTGGCCTATCGGCCTTGAGCGTGCCGGCCTATTGGCTGGGATTGACCTGGTGGCAAAACCCGCGTTTGGGCTCGGCGCTATTTATGGTATTGCTCGCCGCCGCCTGTGTCGCTTTGACATTTGTATGGCTGGCGCGCCTGGGCATACCTCGCTTTGCGGCCATTCTCAGCACCACAGCCATGGCCTTGTCGGCCCCTTTTTTCTTTTATAGCAATCAGATATACCCCGAAGTACCCGCCCTACTCATCGCCCTCATTGTCCTCATTATATTCAGCCATTGGCAAGTAAGCGGCGGCGCCTACCAATCCCTCGGCCGCCTTGAACTAACGCTGCTCCTATTGTTAACCGTTCTACTCGCCCTCCTACCCTTCCTGCACCCTCGCTATCTGACCATTGTAGTAATCCTCCAGGCATTCGTCGCCTTACAAGCCTGGTATAACCCGCAGCGCAAGTTGGCCCTGGCCGCAATAGCCGCCGGCGCCGCGCTCAGCCTAGCCGCCCTCATCGCTTTCAACTATCGCTTCAGCGGCGATTGGATGGGCAATTTTCGCCCGGGCAACACCTGGCCCGACGACGTGCTCGCCGCTTCTGCCCTGTGGCGTTCGCTACCTGGTCAGTGGATTTTTGGCAAAATGGGGCTGCTCAACAATGCGCCCGTATTCATACTCGTTTTTGCCGGTTGGGTATTGCTAGCAGCCAAACGCGACCGCCGCTTTTTAGTGGCCGCCGCCCTCTTTGGCGCCACGGCATTGGTCAACGGCTTCAACAACTTCGATTGGACCATGGGCTTTTGCATGCCGGCCCGCTTCTTTGTCGTTGCCCTGCCAGCTCTTCTCTTGGGGCTGGCCCATGCCCTGACCGCCCTGCAGCGCTCTGCCACCGGTTTATTTTTTGCTCTCTGCGCTTTCGCCATTGGCATCGATGGTATCCTAACCTCCTTAACCAGAACGGAAATGGCCTACCACGGCAAACACTTGCTCCTGCGCACCGCGTGCCTTTTCTACCCCCTCGATGTCCATTTCTCACTAGATCCATCGTCGCCTCCAGGATTTGGCGATGCCCTCTTTTGGTTTCTCGCGATCCTTACCTCTATTCTCGTTTTTTTTCCCAACCTACATGCTTTATTGCGCCCCGGCGCCATCGTTCTGGCCGCCTTGCTGCCCTTTATTTGGAGCAAGAACGATCTCATTACCTCCCGCCTACAGTCCTACAGTTCGATTTACCTGGATTGGCTCAAAGACGATAATCAGATCTATGCCCCCGCCCCCTTAGGAACGAGATTCGCCAATAGCTTCCGCCAGACTACTGGAGATGTGGTGGGGGAAGATTTCTCCCAAGCCATTGCGCCGCAACACAGTTCGGGCTTTTTGGCCGTGCATCGCCTCCCCGTGCATCTAACCCCGGGTCGGTACCAAATACAACTTCCCGATCTCAAATTTGAACACCCGCCAGGACAAATCGCCGGCCATGTCTTGGTAGCCAGCCTGCACACTGTGCCCGCCGTTTCTGGCTGGGGTAAATCGTTCAGCATGCCCATCGACAACAACTCCGGTGCCCAATTGTCGCCGCTCACCTTCTACATAGATTGGACCGGCAGCGGTTATTTGAGTGTTGAATTTTCCGGCGTCGGCCGCCTGCAACACAAGATGTGCGACATAATAATCTTCCCTGCCATAGCATACCGGCATAGCCAAATGGTGGACCAATTCGACCGCGAACCCGCATCTGAGGACAAAAAGTCTATCTCTTCTGCCCTCGTAGTGCGCGATCTAAGTCCAGGACACTACAGGGCGCAATTCAACTTTTCAGGATCTACTTTTTCATCCCTCTTCCAGCGCCACTCGGCGCCCATCGGCACCGCCGTTTATCCAGCCGGCGACCAAACACAAGACAGCAGCCTAATGCGCGAACGCGCCAAAACCTGGCTGGCCCTAGACCCTGCCGCCGACATGTCCTTTTTTATTCGCCCCCAAGTCGAGAGCCTCCACCCCCCCTGGTGGCTCAACATCCCCACGGTGGGCAGCAACGCCTATGATCTGCGCTTTTCGCTGGACACCGCGCAGGACGTCTGGTGTCTGGCCCGCTACGCCGGCCCCCACAACTTGCAATTGGACAGGGTCACCATTTACCGCGAAAGTTTTACAGAGGAAGTAAAGCCGTGAACCCCGCCCCACACCAAGCCATCTGGTTATAGCCCACAAAATACATATCTACTGCCACAGGGCCAAGCTGAGCCGGCGAAACTGGTCGCCCGGTACGCCACCGTAGCCCACTACAGCTTGCTAGCGGGCTATGCAGATTGGCAGAGTATAAATTACAAATCGTACAGGGGCTTGAATTTGCCTTCTAAGTAGTCGATAAAATAATCGGCGCTGAGCGCCTCCCCGGTCACTTCCCGCACCAATTTGCCGGCCGTCAAACGGCGCCCGAGCGCGTGAATGTTGCCGTTGAGCCAGCTCTTTAGCTCCCCCAATTCGCCCGCCTCCACCTGCTCCATCAACCCGGGCATGTCCCGCTGTGCCCGCGCGAAAAACTGCGCCGCATAGAGGTTGCCCAAGGTGTAGGTTGGAAAATACCCCAGCAAACCCAAAGACCAGTGTACGTCCTGCAAAACGCCCTGGGCATCGTCGGGAGGACGTATGCCCAAATACTCCTCCATGCGCTGGTTCCACGCGGCGGGCAAATCGTCCACCTCCACTCGCCCCTCCACCATCTCCATCTCCAATTCAAAGCGCAACAAAATATGTAAATTGTAGGTCACCTCGTCGGCCTCTACTCGAATCAAAGACGTTTCCACCTGGTTGATGGCGGCGTAAAAAGCATCCAGGTCTACTGTTGCCAATTGTTCTGGAAAGTGCTCCCGCAACTGCGGCAAATAGTGCTGCCAGAACGGGCGACTGCGGCCTATCATATTTTCCCACAAGCGCGACTGCGACTCGTGGATGCCCAGCGAAATGCTCTGGCAAAGTGGCGTGCCGACCGCTTCCGCCGGCAAGCCCTGCTCGTAGAGACCGTGCCCGGTTTCGTGCATGGTGCCAAAGAGCGATTCCGCTAGGTTGTCTGTACTGTAGCGCGTCGTCAGGCGCACGTCGCTGGGTGACAACCCCTGGCAGAATGGATGCACCGCTATATCCAGACGCCCTGCGCCCAGGTCAAACCCCATATCGGCCATGACCTTGCGGCCAAAAACCTCCTGCGCTGAAATTGAAAATTCCCGGTCCAGAACCCCTTTTGCCGGACGCTTGCCGGTAGCGGCAATGCCCTCCACCAGGGGGACTAAACGCTGTCTCAACTGAGCAAAGACAGGCGCAATTTCCTCGGCGCGCGCATGCGGCTCGTATACGTCGAGAAAGGCGTTGTACATGGCCCCCTCAAACCCCACCAAATGGGCAACCTGCTTTTGCAGTTCCAAAACTTTTTTTAACCACGGAGCGAAGAGTGAAAAATCCGCTTTTTGCCGCGCTTCCACCCAGGCTTCGTGCGACAGCGATTCGGTCTGACGCAATTCCACCACCAGGTCTTTGGGTATTTTTAACGCGCGGCGCTGGCTGCGCTCAACTTCGCGCACGTTCACCGCCTGGTCGGCGTCTAGATCGGCCTCCTGCAAATCCCCCACCAGAGCGACATAATCTGGGTGTGTGAGTCTTTCGTGGGAAATCCCGGCCAGGGTCCCCTGGCTGCGCGCCCGCAGTGCCGTTCCCCTGGCCGGCATATAGGTCTCCTGGTCCCAGCCCAGCAGCGCCTGGGCGTGCCCTAAATCGGCCAACTCCGCAGTCTTCTGCATAAATTTCTCGTATTTTTCGCTCATGCTATATACTCCGTAAAAGAAGGTTGTCCCGATGGGCAATTAGTAGTACACTTCTGCCCTTATAACACCTATCAATAGCCACTCGGGAGAATAGATCTAATGAAAATAAAACGGGCCGAACGCCTGGTGCTCAACATCCCCTTCTACACCCGCCGCGTCGTGCGCGCCATGCAGCGGGCCAATACCCACAACGAACGCGTCTACGTCTACCGTATTGAACTCGACGACGGCACGGTGGGCTACGGCGACGGCGGCGGCGGTACCGTCGATCACTTAGTGGGCCAAAACCCCTTTGCCCTGTTGCGCGACGACGGCTTAGGCTTTGGCCCCCAGGTAGCCCTGCTCGATGCCGTAGGGCGCGCCACCGGCACGCCCATCCACGCCTTTCTCGGCACCAAATTGCGCGACCGCTGCCCCATTTCGTGGTGGGACATCGACATGCCGCCGCAAGACTGGGCCGCCGAAGCTAAAGAATCGCTCAAGCGCGGTCACACCTGCATTAAATTAAAGGCGCGTCCCTGGTTTGACATCATCGAACAGCTCGAAACCGTGGCCAAGGTGGTGCCCGCCGATTATAAATTTGATGTGGATTTCAACGGTTTCCTGCTTACCCAGGCCAAGGCTGAAATCGTATTGCAACAACTCGACGATATGCCCAACGTGGGCATGTACGAAAGCCCCTTCTACCTATTCCGCGACCCCACCGGCGCCCGCATCTTGCGCGAGCGGGTGCGCAAACCCATTGTCGAACACTTCCGCGAAGAGGTGCTGCACAATCACTCGGCCGACGGCTACGTCATTGGCGGCGGCGTCTCCTCCATTCACAACCAAGCATCTCTGGCAGCTTCCTTTAACAAACCCTTCTGGCTGCAATTGGTAGGCACCGGCCTCACCACCGCCTTTGCCACCCACCTGGGCGCAGTGCACTCCCACGCCCAACTGCCCTACATTACTTGCAGCGAACTGTGGCAGCACGACCTGTTGAAAAAACGCCTCCAAGTAGAAAACGGTTTCATCGCCGTCTCC
This sequence comes from uncultured bacterium, assembly GCA_964012055.1. GTDB lineage: Bacteria > Latescibacterota > UBA2968 > UBA8231 > UBA8231 > CAXGRO01. Next base: position 1,561 of record CAXGRO010000063.1, on the reverse strand, counting down.
AACGCTCCCGGTCTGGGCGTTGAGGTCGACGAAAAAGCCCTAAAAAAATACCAGGTTGACGCCGACGCCCCCACCCCAACCGATTTATACCGCCGCAAAAAGCGCATTCTGCGCATTAATTGGCCGAGCGGCGGCAAGAAAAAACGCGTTTGGGAGTTCACTAACGAGAGCGCCTACCAAAAGGAGTTCTACCAGGGCAATATCGCGGGTTTTGAACGCGGCGTGTCTTTAAAAGTAATTGAAAACGACGGCAGCTCAGGTTTTAAAAAGAGCTACGCCAAATTGACTGACGCGGGACGTTGATTGCGCCGTGCAACAAAACCCCTAAAAAATAAAACGCGGCAGGCCGAACTATACCCAACTCGGCCTGCCGCGCGCTAAAAAAATCACCCCTTCTGCGCCTGAATATCCCCATAATCTGTCAGTTTGTAGGCAATGCCCACATAGTCGAGCAAACGCAACAGCGCCCGCAAAGCCACCCCGAAACCGTCCACTCCACTAAAACCACCGAACTGTCCGCCCCCTTTCAAATGGGGTTCTAAATCGAGAAATACACCGGGGATACCCTGCTTTTGCAATTTGCGTTCCAACGCCGGAATCCGCCCCCTAAAATCGCGCAAAATCTCCTCGTGCCCCGAATCGCCCTGGTCGGCCGGCACAAAGTTATTCAAGCGCTCTTCGTCCACAAAGCCCTGCCATTCAAGGTTGGGATCAATTTTATAATCTTTAATATGTATCCAGCCAATGCCGTTTTTCATGGCGTGGTATTCAGCCACGATTTGCACCGGCGTCATATTTTGACTGGAGAGATTGCCGCCGTCAAAAATGGTGTAGAGATGAGGACTGTTCACCTTGCGGTAGAGCTCGCGCAATAAGTGCCCGTTTTGACCGATTAGATTGGCCTCCACCTCCAGGCCAAAAAAGACCCCCGCTTTGGCACAGCGCTCGGCAATTTGGGCCAATTGGCCTGCCGCCTGATCGACGTAATCTTGGGGCTTGGTGCCGCGCGGGTGATAAAACGAAAAACCGCGGATCAGTTTGGTATCGAATTCCTGCGCCAATTCAATGGCGCGGGCCACGTCGCGTTTGAGATATGTTTTAAAAGGGATGTAGGCGTTGGCGCTGCCGTCTTCCACGTCCAACAATTTCACCTTGCCGATGGGCGACCCAATCGACGACACCTTTATGCCGAACTCGGCGTGTAATTTCTTAAGGCGCCTGACCTCCGCCTTATTGAGCAACATGACGTTTTTGACGCCGTTGCCCAAGTCGATAAAGCGCAAGCTGTAATACGACATGCCCAGGGCCGCCAGCATGGTGAGCTGCGCCTCGGCCCGCTTGTCCACCGGCCCCTCGTCGGCAAATCCGCTTATGATCACTTCGGGTTGTTTTAACATGTAAGCTCCTTCACTCCTGTGATATAGTTTCAACCTCTACGCGCCCGGAGGTCAGATTTCTAATACCCGCCTGCAACTCCTCCATGCGCTCGGCGGCAACGCTCAAGGTCAACTCCACCTCCCCCCCAAAATCTTCCCCCTCAATCCGCCCCCCACACCACTCG
>CAXGRO010000062.1:0-14650 GCA_964012055.1 uncultured bacterium | reverse complement strand
AAGAAGCCCCCGCCGATAGCGCCGCGCAAGCAGGCCCTAAGGAAGTGGGAGAAACATCTGCCCCAAACGCCCTGCCTGCAATCCCAGATACAGCCGTTGCAGTAAGCGCCGACACTAATGTTAGCGCAGTTCTCAGTGCCGAATCCTCTTCCCCTTTTACAGGAGAGATACCTCTAGATACTTCTTCCGCAGGCGAATCTTTCTTGTCTATTATGATCAAACTGGGTTTGGGCTTGGGCTTGGTCGTCTTGCTGGCCTGGGGGGCCGTCTGGCTTTTGCGCCGCAGTTCATTGGGACAACAATTGGGTGGAACGGGGCAAGCGATCCGCGTAGTAGAACGCTCTTTTCTAGGGCCTAAGAAGGCAATTTATCTGGTTGAAATTGGGGGGCGCGTATTGGCATTGGGCGTCACCGAGGAGAATATATCTGCACTGGGAGAGTGGCAGGAGGGAGAAATTGAATTCGAGCCACTGCAGCCGCCAACCCAATCTTTTGCCACCCATTTTAAAAGCGTATTAGGACAGGTGGGCAATTCGGCTAAAGCGCGGGAGGTACAGTGATGGGAATTATAAGTAAATTAAATATAAATAATATCTTAAATAATAAGATATGTCGCTTAGAGAAATGGCATATACAGCCAACTCGCACTTGGATCCGGTGGGCTATTGGGCTACTTATTGTTCTCTCGCTAGTACCCGATCTAGCAGTTGCCCAAGCCTTGCCCAAGATTAGTCTACAGGTAGAAGAAGTGCAAAATGGCGGTGATGCGGCCATTTCATTGCAGATTATTTTTCTCCTAACGATTCTCTCGCTAGCCCCTTCCATCTTGATCATGATGACCTCCTTTACGCGCATTGTTGTCGTGCTCTCTTTCCTGCGCACGGCCATAGGTACGCAGCAGATGCCGCCCAATCAACTCATTATTGGTCTGGCGCTTTTTCTCACCTTCTTTATTATGGCGCCGGTGTGGGAACGGGTAAACGACGAGGCCATTCAACCGCTTATCGAAGACGAGATTCCCTACAAAGTAGCACTGGAGCGCGGCATGGCGCCCATGCGCGAATTTATGCTCAAGCAGACGCGGCAAAAAGACATGGCGTTATTTGTGCGCATGGCCAAGATAGACCAGCCGCGCACCCGCGCCGACATTCCCAATTCCGTGCTGATTCCCAGTTTTATCATCAGCGAATTGCGCACGGCTTTTCAGATTGGTTTCCTGCTTTTTATTCCCTTTCTGGTCATCGACCTGGTGGTGTCGAGCATCCTCTTGTCCATGGGTATGATGATGTTGCCGCCCATCATGGTGTCGATGCCGTTTAAGATTCTGCTCTTTGTTCTGGTCGACGGCTGGAATCTCATCGTGCAGTCGCTGGTGAGCAGCTTTAAATAACGCCGAGGTAATGCCATGACCCCAGAGTACGTTGTCAAGTTAGGACAGGATACGCTCATGCTCGTGCTCCACATTGCCGGTCCCGTGCTAGTTGTTGCCCTGGTGGTGGGTTTGATGGTGAGTATCTTCCAGGCGGTGACGCAAATTCACGAAATGACGCTGACATTCATTCCCAAAATTCTGGCGGTGGTGGCCGTGGTGATGCTGATCATGCCTTGGATGATGCGGCGCATGCTCGATTTTACCATCCAAATTATTCAGAGCATTCCCAGTGCCATAGGGTGAGGAGAATCGCGGTGGACTACTGGCTGGAACAGTTCCACGTCTTTCTATTGATCTTGGTGCGGATCAGTGCGCTGCTGGTGGTGGCGCCCATATTCGGCCACCGCTTTTTCCTTGCCCGGGCTAAGATCGGTTTGGCTTTTATGATCTCGGTAATTCTACATCCGCTCATCGTGGCAAAGGGTCTCCAGGTGCCGGAGGGGTTATTTCCCTACGCCCTGGCCCTGGTGCGCGAGGTGGGCATGGGGGTCGCCATGGGGTTTGTCGTCCTCTTAATGTTTATCGGCATCCAATTCGCCGGTCAACTGGCGGGTTTGCAGATGGGGTTTGGTATTGTAAACGTCATCGACCCCCAGTCCAACGAACAAGTATCGATTATCGGCCAATTTCTCAACATTTTAGCCGTGCTAATTGTATTGGTCACCAACGGCCACCACCTTATTTTGCACGGGCTGGCGGCCAGTTTTGAGGCCGTACCACTTACCGGCGTGGAACTGAAAGGGGAGATCGGCCAGAAACTCATTGAGCTGTCTAGCGAGATATTTATTTTGGCAGTGCAGATCAGTGCCCCTGTGATGATTGCACTCTTTCTAATTTCGGTGGCGCTGGGCATTCTGGCTCGTACGGTGCCGCAGATGAACGTTTTTATCGTCGGTTTTCCAGTGCAGCTGGCCGTAGGCTTGGCGGTGCTTTTTGCTACTATGCCGCTGTTTTACATCCTGCTCGAAAATTCGATGCTGGCGCTCCATCGCGACCTGATTTCCCTGGTCGATTTTTTTGCGTAAGGTGGGTTATGGCCGAAGAGTCCTCACAGGAAAAGACAGAAGAAGCGACACCAAAGCGGCGGGAAGAGTCCCGCAATAAAGGACAGGTCGCCCGCAGCAATGAGTTGAGCTCGGTGGCCATTTTGGCGGCGGGGCTTTTGGCGCTGTGGATAATGGGGGGGCACGTAATGGAGGGGCTTAGCCTCTTTATGGTGAATATCTTTACCAACGGTTTTTCGGCGCAATTGGACGCCGTTTCCATCCGCTCGCACCTGGTAGACTGGGGCAGCCATTACGTTTTGATGGTTGGACCACTGGTGGCATTTTTAGTGGCAGCTGCCCTCATAGTCAACTATGCTCAGGTAGGCGTCCTCTTCGCCGGAGAGGCAATGCAACCCAAGCTCAACCGCCTGAGTCCGTTCAAAGGCCTCAAACGCATTTTTTCGAGTCGCGGTCTGGTAGAGTTGGCCAAAAGCCTCTTCAAAGTGGGCATTGTCATGTACATCACCTATCTGACTGTTGCAGCAGAGAGCGACGAGTTTCTCGCTTTCTCGCAGATGAGTGTCGCGCAGATTTTTGAGCTGAGCGGGGACATGATTTTTACTTTGGGTTGGCGCATTACTTTGCTGCTATTGGTCATGGCCGTACTCGACTACGCCTTCCAGCGCTGGGATTATGAGCGCGGACTGCGCATGACCAAGCAGGAAGTCAAAGAGGAACTCAAACAACAGGAAGGCGATCCCATGCTGCGCTCACGCGTGCGCTCGCTGCAGCGCGAGATGTCGCAGCGTCGCATGATGGACGACGTGGGGCAGGCGGACGTAGTGGTTACCAATCCCACTCATATCGCCGTAGCCCTGCGCTATGATCCCGAAAATATGGCGGCGCCGGTGGTGGTGGCCAAAGGCCAGCGCTTGATTGCACAGAAAATTAAGGAGTTAGCCCGCGCCGCCGGGGTGCCGTTGGTGGAGAACAAGCCGCTGGCCCGTGCCCTGTTCAAAGCGGTGCACATTGGCGATCAGATTCCCGACGAACTGTTCAAAGCTGTGGCCGAGGTTTTGGCCTTTGTATTCCAATTGCGCCGGCGCAAGCAGGCCTGAAGTGATCATTACAATACTGTGGGCACTTTTTGTAAGTCATTGATAAATGACGACTTAGGCAGATAGATGTTGAAATTTGTAACTTGTTGATAAATAATTACTTACGAATTTCAACCTTACAAAAATTCGCTCAAAATCGAAAAAGTGTCCACAGTATTGCATTAGAGAGAGTTAGATTTTGTTTGGCAATTTTCTAAAAAGAATAGCTCAGCACACCGATATAATTGTCGCCGTGGGCATCGTCAGCATCCTGGGGGTGATGATCGTGCCGCTGCCCACGTACGTGCTGGACTTCCTCCTGGCGCTCAATATAAGCATTGCCCTGCTCGTTTTACTTTTGACCATATACATCGGCGAGCCGCTCGAATTTTCGGTTTTTCCGGGCCTCTTGTTGGTATTGACACTTTTTCGCCTCTCGCTCAACGTCGCCTCAACGCGTTTGATCTTGAGCGAGGCTAACGCCGGCCAGTTGATTGCCGCATTTGGCGACGTGGTGGTCAAGGGCAATTACGTGCTCGGTTTTATCATCTTTGTCATCGTCATTATTATCCAATTCGTCGTCATTACCAAAGGTGCCGGCCGCGTTGCCGAGGTAGCGGCCCGCTTTACCTTGGACGCCATGCCTGGCAAACAGATGGCTATTGACGCCGATCTCAATGCCGGCCTTATCGACGAGCAAGAGGCGCGCCAACGGCGCCAGAGCATTTCGCGCGAGGCCGATTTCTACGGCTCCATGGACGGTGCCAGCAAGTTTGTGCGCGGCGATGCCATAGCGGGCATCCTGATTACCCTAATCAATATTTTAGGCGGTTTTGCCATCGGCGTGTGGCAGCGCGATATGACGCTGATCGAGGCGATGGAGACCTATACGCTGCTGACGGTTGGCGACGGGTTGGTGACGCAGATCCCGGCATTGATCACTTCAACGGCCGCCGGCATCATTGTCACGCGCAATACCTCCGACGAAAATTTGGGGCGCGACATCAACCAGCAATTGACCGGTCGGCCTCAGGCCGCTTTTATTGCCGCCGCTGTGCTGGGAGGATTGGGCTTGGTGCCCGAATTGCCCACTTGGCCCTTTGTCAGTCTTGGCCTTATCTTGGCAGTGACGTCTTTTCTCATACGCCGCACCAAGGAGCAGCAGCAGGGGGAGCAGATTGCCCTAGAAGAGGAAGAAGCCAAGCCCGAAGAGCGGCCGGAAGACTATTTACAAGTCGACCTGCTCGAACTGGAGTTCGGCTACCAATTGGTGCCGCTGGTCGACCCCAGCCAGGGCGGCGATTTGATCGAGCGCATTGTCGAGATTCGCAAAGCCGCGGCTATGGACATGGGTTTTATCGTGCCCTCGGTGCGGGTGCGCGACAATATTCAATTTAGACCCAACGAGTATCAGATCAAACTCAAGGGCGACACCATTGCGCGAGGCGAATTGCAGCCACAACAGCTTTTGGCCATCGACCCGGGCGTGGCCGAAGAGCCCATTGAGGGCGTTGAAACGGTTGATCCGGCCTTTGGACTGCCGGCGTGCTGGATTGCGCCGGAACAGCGCGAGCGCGCCGAACTGTCGGGCTACAACGTGGTGGAGCCGGTGGTGGTGATGGCTACCCACCTGACCGAAGTCATCAACAGCCAGGCCCACGAACTGTTGGGTCGCGAGGAGACCCAGCATCTGATCGACGAGTTGCGCAATAAATATCTGACCGTGGTCGAAGACCTCATACCCGACGTCGTGCCGTTGAACAAATTGCAGCGCGTGCTGCAAAACTTGCTGTCCGAGCGCGTGCCCATCCGCGATTTGCGCACCATAGTAGAAACCCTGGCCGACTACGCCGAGATAAGCAGTGTTGAGGTGCTGACGGAATATGTGCGCACGGCTTTGCGGCGCGCCATTTGCAACAGCTTGCTCAAAGAGGCGCCGGAAAATGGCATTGCCGTGATGACGGTGAGTGGCGAGGTGGAAGAATTAATTAGGGAAGCGGTGCAGGAAAGCCCGGCCGGGCTCAATGTTGCTCTGGCGCCAGATATCGCCGGCGCCCTGTTCCAGAACTTAACTTGGCTGGTCGACCAGATGATCGCCAATGGCCAGCAGCCCGTAGTGTTGACGGCACCGCAAATTCGCCTGGCCTTGCGCAAGTTGACGGCGGCCAGTTTCCCAACGCTGTACGTCCTGTCCTACAACGAGATCGCCCCGGATGTGGAGGTCTCTTCGGTAGGCAATATTACGCTGAGCGATGAAGATCAGAAAGTACGAAGCGAGGAATATGTCGGAAGCCCTACAGCAGGTGCGTGAAGACCTAGGTGAGGGCGCCGTAATTCTCAACTCGCGGCAAATACGCAGGAACAATCGCTTTAACCTGCACGACGAAGCGCGCGTAGAGGTTACGGCCGCTTACGACGAAGTGCCCGCTGCCGCATCGTCGGCGGCGGTGCGGCCACCACCGGCGCCGACGATGCCGCTGAACGTACAGCGCTATGTTGCACAGGCGGGCCACGAAGAAGCGCCTGTGCCACCTGCGCCCGCTGCAATGACCTCCCCAACTCCGGCTTCCTCGGTCGATATGAGTCCCGTTTTAGAGCAATTGCGCCAATTGCGCCAGGATTTGTCGCGGGTGGAACAGCGCGTACCAGGTGGCGTGGTATTGCCCGAGACGCTGTCTCGCCTGGCCGAGCGCATGGGCAATATGGGACTTGAAGAAGCGATCATCGCCCGCGTTGTTCAGCAATTGCTAGAGGAATTAGATGGCGAGGCATTGCAAGACCGGACGCGCGTAGGGGAGCGCGCCGGCGCTTTACTGGTCGAAGAGCTACCCCCATTGAAGGATATCAAAATTGCTCGCAAAGGGCGCAAAGTAGTGGGCTTTGTCGGCCCCTCAGGGGCCGGCAAAACTACGGCCATGGCCAAAATTGCCGCCGGTTTTGCAGTCAAGCGCAAAGGGCGAATTGTCTTGATCTCGGCCGATGACAAGCGGATTGGCGCCCTAGACCAAGCGCGCGCTTTTACAGAGATTATTGGCGTAACCTTGGAAGTGGCCTATAATCCAGAAGACATAAAAGCCGTGCTGGCGGCACACGAAGATGCGCAATTGATCTTGATTGATACGCCCGGTTGCGGGCCCCACGACCACCGCGAATGGGAGCGTTTGCGCTTGCTGTTTGACGCCGCAGCCGTGGACGAGGTGCAAGTAGTGGTGGACAGCTTGCTTGGCCTCGATCACATGTTAGATATAGTGGAGGCTAGTGAAAATATGGTTGAGCGCCGCCTTCTTTTTACCAAAATGGACGAAATGGTGCGGCCTGGCGCCGCCCTCAGTGTGGTTATTAGCAGCCAAATTTCCACTTCGTATTTCACTGTGGGGGCCACCGTTCCCGGTGCGATCAAAGCAGGCGATATGGCCAAACAGATTAGCGAATTGATTGGCGTTGCACCGGCGACTGGGAAGAAGAGGGGGAAATAGCCCACATGGCTGTTCATAAGATGCGCAGCATAGCCGTTACCAGTGGAAAAGGAGGAGTGGGTAAGAGCTGTGTGGCGATGAATTTAGCTGTTGCACTGGCGCGTTTGGGGCAGCGCGTATTGCTCATCGATGCCGATATGGGTTTGGGCAATATTGCCATTCTGGCTGGCCTCAATCCAGAGCACACACTCGAGGAAGTTTTGACGGGACAGTGCGACGCCACAGAGGCGGCAGTACAGGGTCCGGAGGGTATTGTAGTGCTGGCAGCTGCCGCAGCGGTGCATGCCGTGCAGCCAGAACTGCAAATCGCTGCGAACATTGGGGATCACTTAAAAACCTTCGAGAGCGAATATGACGTGGTGGTTGTAGATACTGGGGCGGGGATTGGAGCCAGAGTAATTGACTTTGCCGCTGCTGTAGACGAAGTATGTCTCGTGGTCACTCCCGAGCCAACGGCTATTGCCGATACCTATGCAGTGCTTAAAGTTCTAGTGCAACGACGCCCCCCGCAGGGAGCGGGACTTTTGGTCAATATGGCCGAATCTACACCCGAAGCCGAAGATTTGTATCTCAAATTTCAGGAATTGGCCGAGCGTTTTTTGGGGGCGAAGATTGACAATCTGGGTTATATTCCTTTAGATCGTTATGTGCGCGAGTCAGTCAAGCGCCAAACCCCGTTTGTCTTGGCCGATCCGCCCTTGCCGGCGGCCGAGGCTGTGGTCCAGCTGGCCGATGTGTTGTTGAACAGCGACAGAGCCCATCCGTCTCAGGGGGCGGGTGTCTTTGCGCGTGTTCTGGAACAGCAAGGTTCGTCTTTACTCTCAGATCGGATACCGTAATGGCAAAGAAGGGCACCGGGACCAGCAGGACCACGGCGCAGGAAGCCAGTCTCAAATACGGCAAACAACAGAAGGCGGCGGCGCCGAGCCAGAACCCGCTGGAGGATTACCTGTCCCTAGTCAAATACATCGCCGGACGACTGGCCATTGGCTTGCCGCGCTCTGTAGAGATGGACGATCTGATAAACGCCGGGGTGATCGGCTTGATAGCGGCCTATCACAATTTTGACGAAGCCAAAGGCGTCAAATTTGAGACTTACGCTTCGCTGCGCATCCGCGGCGCCATTCTCGACGAATTGCGCGGCATGGATTGGGTGCCACGCTCAACGCGGGCGCGCTCGCGCGAGGTAGAGCGCATGCTCGCCAAACTGGAGAACGAATTGGGGCGTACGCCCACAGAAGCCGAACTGGCCAAAGGGCTGGGTGTCGATTTAAATGAATATTACCACATGATGGACAACATCAGTTCGACCTCATTGCTGTCGTTGGACGAACTGACCTACGGCGAGGATGACGACAAACCCGTGGCGCTAGTCGATACGGTGCGCTCGCCCGAACAGTCCAGTGCTCTGGCCAATATCGAACGCGACGAAATGCGCGATTTGCTGGCCGATTCGTTGGGGCAGCTGACCGAGCAAGAGCGCCTGGTGGTGGCGCTGTATTATTACGAGGAGCTCACCCTCAAAGAAATTGGCCAGGTTTTAGAACTGTCGGAGTCGCGCGTTTCGCAATTGCATACCAAGGCGGTATTGGGCTTGCGTTCCAAATTGCGCAAGCGCTTTATGGCCTAGGCAAACTCGCCCGCCCACATGTCCGCCTGCGTGCAAACCAAAGGATGACGCGCCATGGTCAGACCTGTAGACCTGCAAGACAACCTTTCCAAGGCCCCGCTCGCCAGTCGCGCCCAGCAAGTTCAGCAGGACAACCCCGAGATGGCCCAGCGCCAGTCGGCGCAGGAATTGGCTCAGCAACACATTGAGGACAGGGCGCGCACCTTGCCGGCCGACGAGGGCAAAGAGGCGGAAATGCACCCCGACCAGGGGCAAGGAAATTTGTCGCAGCGCCGTCGCCGTCGCCAAAATAAAAAAGAAGAAGAGAAACAGGTCGAACCCACTGAAACAAATAAATCGGACGACTCGTCTGCCATCGATCTGATCGCCTGAAGGGCGGTAGTATTGCCTTACTAGTTCCGCCTCACCCAGTACAAGAGGCTCGCATTGAACGAAATAGAAAAACAAGAGCGCATAAGGAAAGTCACTCAGAGCATTATCGGATTGCCGACCTTGCCGACGGTGATTACCCAGATGATCAGTCTGATCGACAATCCCAAGACTGCGGCGAGTGAGGTCGCGCGCCTCATTTCCACCGACCAGGCGCTGACGGCCAAGATGCTCAAATTGGCCAACTCGGCTTTCTACGGCTTTCCACGCGAAATATCCACCGTGCAAATGGCGGTCGTCGTACTCGGTTTTGAAACGGTAAAAAGCTTGGGTTTGAGCGTTTCGGTGCTGGAGCGTTTTGCCGGCGGCGGTACCACCAGTCAATTCGACCGCCAAAAATTTTGGGAGCACTCCATTGCCTGCGGCGTGGGGGCCAGAATGTTGGCGACCAAATTGCGCTATCGGGTGCCGGGCGAGGCCTTTGCCGCCGGCATTCTCCACGACATCGGCCGTTTGATCCTAAGCCAGTACTTCCCAGAGGAATTTGCCGAGGTGTTGCGGGCTACGCGCGAGGAGGATATTTATATCGGCAAAGCCGAAGAGCGCATTTTGGGTGTGACCCATGCCCAGGTGGGGTGCTGGCTGGCCGAAAAGTGGAACTTGCCCAAACAACTCGAAGATTCCATCGCCTTCCACCACACTCCTGGGCGTTTGGAGCAGGAACACAATGCCGCACTACCGGCTCTGGTGCATCTGGCCGATTTTCTCTGCCGGCGAGAGCGCATTGGCGATGGCGGAGGAGAAAAGTTGCCTTCGCTCGATCCGGCGGCACTGCGTGTATTTGGCATGTACGAAGAGCCCAGGGCCGCAATTAAACGCATATTTGGCTACGGCGATGAACTACATCGAGAGATGGAAAAGGCCGAAGCCTTTGCCGGTATTGTGCGCGGCGACGAAGAGGGAGACGGGGGCGATCAGCGCGAGGAAGAGGACGACGAGGCCAACGAACAGCAGCGTAGGGCCAGTTAGCGAGGCAGGGCGATGTTGCAGGCCAAAACGGAGTCCGGAGACGCGATGGTGGAGGAGGCGTTGCCCCTCGAGCGCATTCGCGAATTGCTGCAACAGCTCAAAGACGACAAAGGGGCGGAAACCGGTTGGGAACTGGGGCTCCAGATCGATGCCCTAACCGAGACGTTTAAGGAGACGACGGCCCGGCTGAAGGGGGTGGAAGAAGAAAATCGCCACCTGCAAGAGCGCCTGGCTCGAGGGCAGGAAGAAAACGTCGCGCTGCGCGAATCGCTGGACGAGCTGCTCAACCTCAACGAGTTGTCCGAGGCCATCAGCTCCAGCTTTAAAATCGAAGACATCCTCATCGCCCTAATGGACCTGTCGCGCCGCATCATAAACTACGAAAGTTGCGGCGTATTTTCCTGTGAAGAGGAAGACGGCGAGTTGGAGCCGATGGCGTTGCGCGACCAGCAAGGCCTGCTGCGGGAGCGCGTTGAAAACCAGCGCCAGGAAGGGGTCATCGATTGGGTGCTGCGCGAACGGCAGCGGCCCGTGGTCATCGACGACATGGAAACGCTGGACCGGGACGGCGGCGAGGAGCACAGCTTTGTCATTATCCCCCTAAGCGTGCGCGGCGAGCAGGTTGGCGTTTACGTGCTGCACTGCCGCAAGCAAGATTTTACCGCTGGCGAGATCGACATGCTGGGGGTGTTGGCCAACCAGGCCGCAGTGGCCATAGAAAACGCTCGCCTCTACACGGATATAGCTCATGCGCACGAACAGCGGCAGGAATCGCAGCGGCAATTGCTGATCTCGGCCAAACAGGCGGCCATTGGCGAACTGGCCGGCGGCGTAGCACACGAAGTCAACAACCCTCTACAGATCATTCTCAGCCGCGTGCAGTTGATGTACGTGCAGCAACGCGGCAATGAGAAGGTGATAGAGGGTCTGCAGTTAATTGAAAACAACGTCAAGCGCATTTCGCGCATCATTCGCGCCTTGCTGGGGTTTGCGCGCAACAGCAGCGACGTGGAATGGGGGGCTTTTGATATAGGCCTCGCCTTGCAACAGGCGTGTGCCCTGGTCAAACATCAGCTCGATTCGCGACTGATAGAAGTATCCCTCGAATGCGACGAGGGCATTCCCGAGATGGTTGGCAATGTGGGCGAATTGGAACAGGTCTTTATCAATCTCATCATCAATGCACAAAATGCCATGCCCAAGGGCGGGCGATTAGATATCTCTGCCTACCGTCACGGCGAAACGGTCGAATTGCGCTTTGCCGACACCGGCGTGGGCATTGCCGCCGAGTACTTGGACCGCATTTTTGAGCCGTTTTTTACCACGCGCGCCGACGAAGGAGGAACTGGATTGGGCTTGGCAGTGAGCTATCGCATTATAGAAGTGCACTGGGGAACTATGACTGTGGAGAGTGTGCCTGGAGAGGGCACAAGCTTTATCATTCGTCTTCCCTTAAAGCCGCAACCGCCGCAAAACTGAGGTTGGCTCTGTGGATCCTTCCAACGATATCTGGCAGTTGATTTTTGTCGATGCACTTTTTTTGTGCCTGGCTGGCAGTTTGGGCTGGTGGTTCAGGTCGTGGTTGAAAACGGAGAGGCGGGCGTTCGACGAGCGTTTGACCGCCTTGGATGAACAGCAGGCCCACCTAGAACGCCTCAGCGGTCGCTTATTGGCCGCCTGCCGCCTGCTCGAGTCGTCAACCTCAAGCCCAACTGTGGGCAAATCTGCCAGGCGAAAAAACAGGGCGGCGAAAAAGGCTGCCTTAGAATTGGATCCCCCGGACAGTATATCCCCCGAAAAAGCGGACCGCTACGAGCGCGCCCGCCAATTGTTGGGGCAGGGTGTAGAGCCGGGCGCTGTGGCGCGGCAACTCGAGTTGGGCATGGCCGAAGTTGAATTGATGGCGCGCATGTTGCATCACCGTCCCCGGGGATGAGTTACCATGTGCGCTTGATCACAATATTATCGCACATTCCCCACTATTTTTAGATAGGCTGTAGGAATTTTGTCTCAAGCCAGTAATTCGGTTAAGGCCTCTATGAGGGCAGTTGTTTCCGCTTCTGTGCCTACGCTGATGCGCAGACAATCGCTCAGAGAGGGCTGGTCGAAGTAGCGCACCAAAATGCGCCGTTGTTTGAGTTCTTCGTAAAGCCAGCCGGCATCTGGGCTGGCGATGCGCGCTAGGACAAAATTGGCGGATGAGTCCCACACTGAGAAGCCTAGTTCTTGCAATTGGCGGGTGAGGTAGTCACGCGTTTGGCGGATGCGCTGGGCGTTGGCGCGCATAGTGTCGATGTCGTCGAGGGCGGCCTCGGCGGCGATCAGGCTCAAGGCATTGATATTGTAGTGGTCTTTGACTTTCCACATGCCTTCTACTAGAGCGGTGTGGGCAAAGCCAAAGCCGAGGCGCATGCCCGCCAGCGAGAAGGATTTGGACATGGTGCGCACCACAAAGACATTGGGGCATTGATGTATCAGGTGGGTGCAGCCGCCTTCGGAAAAATCGACATAAGCCTCGTCGACGATCAGGACGCCGGGCGTGCGCTGGGCCAAGGCGGCGATGGCACTGGCTGGAGTTAGTGTGCCCGAGGGCGAATTGGGGTTGACAATGCAGGTGAGGCGGGCATCTTCTACCGGTAAGTCGGTGGGTAAAGAAAAGTCGGCGGCAAAATCTATTTTGACGATGCGGCCCTCCTGCATGTGGACTAGCTTGTCGTAGTAGCTGTAGGTGGGCCAGGGGTAGACCACTTTATCGCCGGGGCCGACAAAACAGCGCACGGCGATGTTGAGCAATTCGTCTGAGCCATTGCCGATCAGTGTTTGGGCGGCATCGATGTGGAAGAGTTCGCCTAGGCGGCGGCGCACGTTGAGGGCTGCCGGGTCGGGATAGCGTCTTAAGTTTGCGTCGCAGGTGTCGCGCAGGCGTTGGAGAACGCGCGGCGAAGGGGGATAGGGGTTTTCGTTGGTATTGAGTTTGATGAAATCGCCGTCTTGAGGCTGTTCGCCGGGAATATAACCCTGCATGCGGGCGATGTGAGGCAGGAAGTACTCGTCGGACATTGGGGTGGAAAGCCTCCGCTTAGCCAGGTGAAATTAGGGGCGAAGGCGCAATATAGACCAAGCCCTATACCATGTCAACAACGCGCCGGTAAATTATGCACTTACCGCTGACCCAGAGAGAAATTGAACACATCCTGGCCTGGAAGGAAGAAGCATTCTGGCCGGATGAAGAGCGCGTGTTGGTTAAATTGCGCCGCGCCTTGGAAAGTGGTGAAGCGCCAAAGTTGAGCCGCGTACAAGTTAAAATAATTCAAGCTTGGGCAGAGGAGCAATTGGGTGGGCATTACGGCGGCACCGTGGTCAACACCGAAGAACAGGCGATCTTGGGCAAATTGAGTTCTGCCCTGTCAGATAGCTGACGCCGATTGTCTTATCTAAAACCGCGTCCGTTCTCGGCTGGAAGCGGGGAATCGAGACGCTGCACTTCAAATACGCCTTCCACCTGGTAAATCCGCGCGGTTGTATCCTGCAGTTGCCGGGTATTTTTGACGCCCACCTGGAAAATTTGCTCGGCCGTATCGTCTGCCGTTCGCGTTGTTGAACCGCTGATATCTATGTCGGAATCGCTCAGAGCTGTAGTGATGTCCGAAAGCAGGTATTTGCGATCCCTGCTGCGAATGAGCAGGCGCAAGGTAAAGGCGCCCTCATTTTCTATGTCCCACTCGACGTCGAGGAGGCGCTCCCCATCGCTATCTATATTGTCCATATGGGTGCAGTCGGTGCGATGTACGGCGATGCCGCAGCCTCGGGTGATGAGGCCTATGACCGCATCGCCGGGGATGGGAGCGCAGCAGCGGGCAAAATCGAATAATACGTCGTCCATGTTCTGGATGCGCACAATGTGTTTAGGAGCGGCCTTTTCCCGCTTGCGGCGCGGTTGTTGTGACACTAATTTGCCCACTACCCGTTCCAGAGATAGATCGCCGTTGCCGATGGCGGCGCAAAGGTGTTCGCCGTCGCTGTAATCCAGTTCGCGAGCAACGTCGTTTATATTGCCATAGTGCTCGTCGGAGTAGCGCTGTAATTGGCGCTCGAGTAGGTCTTGGCCCAATTGCACACTGTGGGGATAGCGCGCTTCGCGCAACCAACGGCGGATCGAGTGGCGCGCTTTGGTGGTCTTTACCAGATCTAGCCAGGAGGGGCGGGGCTGCTGGTGGGGCGAAGGAATGATCTCTACGGTATCGCCGCTTTTTAATTCTGTATCCAGATCGACGATTTGGCCGTTGGCCCTGGCCGTCAGGCAATGCAGACCGATATCGGTGTGTACTGCAAAGGCAAAATCGATCGGCGTGGCTCCACGAGGAAGTTTGTACAGGTCGCCTTTGGGAGTGAAAACAAAGATTTCGTCTCTGAAGAGTTCGATTTTGAGGTTTTCCATGAACTCCGTCGGATCGGTGGCGTCGCGCTGCCAGTCGACTACCTGGCGCAACCAGGGCATGTGTTGGTAGGGATTGCCAAACTGGGTATCGCCCCCTTTGTAGCGCCAGTGTGCGGCGATGCCAATTTCGGCGGTATCGTGCATTTCTTGAGTGCGAATTTGCACTTCCACGGGGCGGCCATACAGTCCAATT
>CAXGRO010000061.1:0-14701 GCA_964012055.1 uncultured bacterium | reverse complement strand
GCAGGAGGTAATGCCTCGGAGCCGGCCAGGGATGGCCGGCGAGAATGAGCGAGAGGCCACGTCCGCGCCCTTGAGGGGCGTCCCCTAGCAAGAAAACGCAGTACTTACTAGTCCCCACTAACATCAAACTCCCGCACCTGCCGACTGGGCGGCGGCGAAATATAATAAATAAACCGCCGCAGCGGATTACTCAACGCCCCCATTAACTGTCGCTCCGTCTGATCATCCCCCATAAACTGCAATTGAATCGGCTGCCAGCTCTTCTGCTCACCCTGCTGTCGCCAAATCGCCCCGCTGTGCAAATTGCTAACAATCAACTCCAGATCCACCGTCAAATCCAACCCCGCCCCCGACTTAGCACTGTTGCGGCTACGGCTGCGATTGTCGTACGGCGACGGCGCGTCCAAATAACCCATCGGCACATTGCTGGTCACCAGCGCCTGCAATTGCTTTAATTCGAGGTAGACCAGCACGTCAACCTCCAACTCCTCGCGCAAGGCCTGCCGCATGCCGGGAGCAAAGATACTGCTCGAATCAAACTCGGTGTCTTTGAAATGCCAGCGAATTTCATCCTGCCCAACCACACGCATATCGGGCATATCGCTCAGTGCGTTGGCCACCGCGTCGGTCAGCCGCCCCATCACCTTCTCAATATCCAATTCCCGCACCGGTTCAATATTGGTGGCGCTGAGCACGCCCAGCACTTCGGCATCTTTGAGCAAGGGGCGCAGCGCCGCAAAGGGCCGCGACGGGGCTGGAAAGCTCACTTGTTTAAAAGCGCCTTTATTACCCGAAGAGCAGCCCATTACAGCAGCGCATAAAAAAAGGAAGGGAACTAGAAATTTACCGCGGCTCAAAAGCTCTTCCCAAAACTAAAATGCATGCGATAGTCGGAGTAGTTGCCGCGCAGATCAGTCTGCCGCGCAAATTCAAAATTCATCGGCAGTACAAAGTAGACCAACAGGCCAAAGCCCACACCGGCGCGCAAACGCTTTTCGCCCTCGGGCTCCGGCCCCGATTCGGGAAAGTGGAGGGGCCACAGGTCCAAGTTTTCGCCCTTGTCCCAGGCCGCGCCCACGTCGAGGAAAAAGCTGCCGTCGACCGCGGGAATGGTAAAAATTGCCGGCCAGGCAAAGGTGATCTGGCGAATGAAGGGCACCCGCAACTCGGTGTTCATCAGCGCCACGCGCGCGCCGTCAAACTCGGCGTAACTGTAACCGCGCAACGGTCCCGAGTTGAGGTTAAAGCCGGCGTAAAACGGTATAAACCACGCCGGCCCGCCCAAATTATAGGTCAGCGGATCCGAGCCCAGCGACCCCACCCCAGACAAGCGCCAGCCCAGCACCGACCAGCGCCCCAGGCGAATGTAGTTGCGATAGTCCAGTTCCACGTGGGAAAACGAGCGGTTGCTGCTAGACAAATCCAGGGTGCGCCCCAGCGAAACGTAATAACTGCGGCCCGATGTCGGACCCAAGAGGCCGTAATTGATCGAGTCGTGGACGTAGGCGGTTTTGAGCAAGTGGGTGCTCGACGCGTCGATGGCCGCGTCTTCGGGCCAAACCTGCGACCGCTCTTCCGACACATAGGTATAGCTCAAATCCACCCGGCGGTAGAGGTCCAGCGGGTAACTCATGTCGGCCAGCATGCCGCGCTGGGTGACGCGGGTGACGCCGCTGACAATGCGGCCCAGCGGGTCGATGTAGCGGCGACTGCCGTCGTTAAAAAATTGATTCCAATTAAAAATGGAGACGTTGTAGGTGGGCCGCTGGCCGTAGTACACGTAGTTGAGGGCAAAATTAAAGTCGTTGTCAATTTCCTGAGAAGCCACGTAATCGGTGGCCAGTGACAGCGAGTGGTTGCCCAGCAAATCGCTCATGCTCAACCAGGCCACCGAAGAGAGAAAACCGCCGTAATACCCCATTTGCAGGGAAAGCCCATCGAATTCCAATTTGGGCGTGTAGCGGCGCCGGCTCATCTCTCCCGAGTAGGTGCTGGAACTCTCATCCAGCGCAATATCAATGGCCTCGCCCCGCCCTCTGCCTTCGCCCCTTGGTGCCGGACCGTCTTGCAGGGTAAAATCTTGCGACGCCTCGTAGAGCAATTCGCTTTTGCCGGAGCGCGGTTTCTGGTCCAGCATGGCAACGGTTTCCCGCACCTTTTCCTCCACCGCACTCGGCTCGTTTGCTGCCGCCACAACGCTGGCCAATTCGATCTCGCCCTGTGAGGCCTCGGCCGGCACCGCGCGGACCTGTGGGGCGCGGCGCTCCTCCCCCACCCGGGCCAGCAGTTCGGTGTCGCGGCGTTTGACGTCGGGCCAGGAGGGCATGTCGAGCAAGTAGAGTTCGCGCCGGCCGTTGTAGTAGGTGCTGACGACAATTTTGCGGCCGTCGGGCGACAGCGCCGGCGTCATAATGCCGCTGAGGGTGCGGGTGAGGCGGTACTCTTGCCGTTCTTCGAGGTGGTAGACAAAGAGGTCGTTGATGCGCTCGCGGGTGGAGACGAAGAGCAGCTTATTGCCCTCCGGCAGCCAGTTGGGCCACAAATCGTCGGTGGGGCTGGAGACGGCGGTCTCTAATTTATTGGTCTCCAGGTCGAGAATCTTGATATCGAATTGGTGGTTGTGTTTGGCGCTAAAAGCCAGTTTGCTGCCGTCGGGCGAAAAGGCGGGAAAGTCGTCGCGCTGCGGCGTGCCCGTCACCTGTTTGAGCCCGCCGCTGGCTACGTCGACAATGTAAATATCACTCTGGCCGTAACCCGTGCCGACAAAGGCCAATTGGCGGCTGTCGGGGGCCCAGGCCAAACTTTCGATAATCTCCAGGTTTTCAAAACTCAACGTCTGGTTGAGTTTTTCCTGGTAGAGGTCCCACAGCAACACCACGTCTTTGGGGCCCTTCTTGCCCACAAAGGCTATGGTGTGGCCATCGGGGGCCCAGGCCACCGTGCCCTCGTTAAAGGTCAGGTGGTCGTAGCGCCGGGTGCGCATTCTCTGCGTCAGGCGCTCCACCAGGCTGCCGTCGCGCAAGCGCACGATGTCGACGTGCTGTTCCACCCCATCGGTGGAGAGCACCGCCAGCATGTCGCCGCTGAGCGACCATTTGGGGTTGGCGTAGGAGCGGTAGAGGTCGTCGCGCTTGACCACTTTTTCGCCGATGGTGCTCAAGTAGTCGCGCGTCTGCAACAGCGGCCAGTACTGCTTTTTCATGTGCGCCGACCAGCGGTCGTGCAGACCCGCCATGTCGAGGCCGATGAGGCGCTCGAGCAAGCGGTCCGTATCGTTTTGGCTGTCCCACACGCGCAAAATACGACTGATCTTTTCGGGTCCGTAATTGTCGGCAATGTAGTCCATTATGCTGTGGCTTTGCTTATAGGCCAAAAACACATTGCCCATGCCCCAGGCCGCATTCATCACTTCCAGCGGAATGAGCTGGTCGTTGAGCACGGCGTCGCGCAAGACCATCTCGTCGATGGTGTTCATCCCCGGGGTGACGTACTCGGCCAGCCCCTCCATAATCCAGGTGGGCGGCGCGCTCAGCGGGCTGGATAGCCGCTTGATGGGGCCCTTGTAGAGAATGTCGTACTCAAAAATGTGGCACAGCTCGTGCACCAGCACGTTGCGAAACTCGTCCAAATCGCCGTCAAAGGGGATGACCATGCGGTAGCGCAGGGGTTCGGCAAAACCGGCCACGCCCGGCGGCAGAAATTCGTGAATGATATTGGTCTGCTGGAACTCGTAGTGCGAGCGGTAAATAACAATGGGGGGCCGCGCCGACAGTTCGTGCTTGAGAATCTGGCTGATGTGGTCGTTGCCTTCTTCCAGATACTCTATAGCCTGGACGGCCAAATCGTGAAACTCGGGCTCGTAGTGCAACGCCAGGTGTTCGCTGTCGAGAATCCACCATTCAAAATCTTTGTAGCGCACCTTGTTCTTGCCAAACGAAGCGCGCAACTGCGAAGACAGAATGTCCTGGGCGTACAGCGCCTGACCGCCCGGGCCCAACAACACGACAAACCCCAGCACCACAGCCGCCGTTAGCACCTGTAACCGCCTTGTTTTGTGTCGCACCATCTCAGCCTCCTGTGGGGCCATAAGGTTGGGGCGGACGGCGCGGGTCAGTGAAAAGTTCTATCTGCTCCGCTTCCCCGTCGAGCTGAGTCGAATCGGCCGTGGCATCCCGCTGCCAGTTTTCCAAACGTTTTAAGTTGATGCGGTAGGCCTCTTTGTGCGGATTTAACATCTGCGCTTTGGCGTATTCCAGCGCCGCGTCCTCTTGCCGCCCCAGGCGTTCGTAGACAATGCCGAGGTTATTGCGAATGCTGGCCGACAGACTGTCCTGTACCAGGGCCTGTTCTAAATGCAATTGCGCTTCTTTCCACATGCTGTTTTCCACACACCACAGGGCGTATTTATTCACTTTTTCGATGCGTTTGGCGCGCTGGCGGTCGTTTTTGACGGGCAGCAATTGTTCCATTTGCACCGGAGGTTTGGCCTCTTCCGCACGCGCCGACGCCGCTTCTACCTGTTGGACATCTCGCCGCTCGGCGGGGTTCCCATCCGTCCAGTCGGGTTCCACCGTGGTCACCGGTTGGCGGCGCAGCAGATCCAAACACCCGCCCAGCGCCAGGCAACACAAAATTGCGCACGCACTTCTAAGCAATGACTTCACTTCGGTTCTCTTTCCGGTACAATAGAAAAGGGCAAATCGACCCAATAACTTTTATAGAATATAAACACTGAGTGGACGATTTCCAGACCGGCGTGAAATTTTGTGTGGCATTAAATAAATCCGACTGGGGTGACAATTTCTGTGACATATTCCCAGAATGCCATGGGCTTCATCTCAAACTCCGCAAGAATTGTGCCGCCAGCAACCCGTAAAAGGGGGCAAATTCCGCCCATTTAACCCAGGCAGTTTCTTGCCAAACGCCGTTCGCACTATACCCAATGAGCACCTGATAAGCAAGAAACACAGTAGCGCTGAGCAAGATCCAGGCGGGCTGAGGAAAGAGTACTATAAAAGGCAAAATCCACAATAGATACCACGGATGGAAGGTGGGCGAGAGCAAGACGTAAGTCCCCAGAATAACCATAACGGCCCTGTAGGGATCGGAACGCCGCAGGGTGGTCCACAAAACAACCAAAGCTAAAACGCCGCCGAGCAATAGTTTGCTCGCCATCAAGGCCCTTTCGTCCCATTCCCATCCCGGCCTCTTGAGCCCGGTGTAGACGACGGAAAAAATCGCATCGTTAAAACGCCATTTGAGCACATACGTCTGCAAACCGGCCAGTAATTGGCTGCCAGCCTCGGCGAACAATAGAAACCCCGCCGCCCCCACAACCGCAAACCACAGCACGGCACCCCGCCCAGAAAGCTGCAATAAAGCGCGCCAATTGTCATTGGTCGCGCCGCCCAATTGGCGCCAAAATATCGGCAGCGCCAGCAGCGGCACCAGCTTGGCCAAGAAAGCGCCCCCCAGCGCCCAAACCGCCGCTGCCCGCTGGCCCGCCGCCAACCAGTAAAGCCCGAGAAACAGCAGGAAAACACCCAGAATATCCACGTGACCACTGCCGGCAATTTCCACCACAGGCAGCGGATTCCAGGCGTAAAACACCACCCGTTGCGGCGCCATGCCCCGCTGCCGGAGTATGCCCAGCAGTAGCACTAAAAGTCCGCACTCCACCACAATTAGCGCCAATTTCATAGCGCCTACATTGGGGTGTATGGCGCAAACCAAGCGAAAAAAGAGCTGGCTCAGCGGCGGATATATCGTCGATATCTCGGCGTGGTTAATCTTGCCGTACAAGGGGTCGCGCAAAGGCGCCAGCTCAGCGGCATTGGGCGCGTATTGGTAGGGATTAATGCCGGCCAATTGTACCCGCCCATCCCATATGTATCTGTAAATGTCGTCGGACAAGGTGGGCGGACTCCACCACATGGTCAGACGGAAGAGCAGCGCAAAAAAAAGTATGAGTCCCACATTGCCCTGCGGCCGACCCCGCAGGCGCCAAACAAACGCCAAATACAGTGCAAAAACTGGAAAGATCACCGCCCAGAATTGCGGCACCTGGCTGTACAAATCGCCCACCCGGACAAGGTAGATCAGCGCCGCCTCAAACGCCGCCCCGCCCAGCAGCAACCAGGCATTGTCGCGCCCAAATTTGCGCCAATCCATCAACGCTCAACGCGCCGCGCCCCAGCGTAGCGCGGTTTAAAATAGGCATTTTCCAACGTGGTAATAGAACCGCCCTGGCTAGAGCTGGCGTGGGCAAAGCGCCCCTTGCCCAAATAGATGCCCACGTGCGAAATGCCCGGCCCCGAAGAGGTGTTGGCAAAAAACACTAGGTCGCCGGGCCGCAGCCTTTTTTGGCTGGTCACCGGCACGCCCACGCGGTACATCTGCTTGGAGGTGCGCGGCAACTCAATGCCGTAGGTCTCGCGAAAGATGGCGCGGGTAAAAGCCGAACAGTCCATGCCCTGGCGCGTCATCCCCCCCCACTTATAGGGCACGCCCAAATACCCCTCCACTACTTTGAGCAGGCGGTCGCTGCCGGCGCGCTGTCGCCGCGCCAGGTCGCGCACCACCGCCTCCTTGCCCGACGACTTGGTGTAGCGCGGCGCCGGCTTGACGGAAATGCACCCCCACGACAAAAACAGTAGAATCAGCAGCGCGCCCATGGCCGCAATCCTCATTGCCCGTAACTGAAAAACCCCTTGCCGCTTTTGCGCCCCAACTCGCCGCGCCCCACCATCTCGCGCAAGAGCGGACAGGCCCGGTATTTACTCTCGCCGAAAGCCTCTTCAAACGAGTCGATAATATCCAGAGTTACGTCCAGCCCAACAAAGTCGGCCAGCGCCAGTGGCCCTATGGGATGGCTAGCCCCCAATTTCATCGCCTCGTCGATGTCGGCGGCCGTAGCCACTCCCTCGGCCAGGGCATAAATGGCCTCGTTGATCATGGGAAATAAAATGCGGTTGACCACAAACCCCGGGCTGTTGTACACGGGAATGGCCGTCTTGCCCAAACGCTGCGCCAACTTCTCCACCGCCTCCACAACCTCTATGGCCGTAGTTTGGTGCCGCACCACTTCAACCAGCGGCATCACCGGCGGCGGGTTAAAAAAATGCATACCCACCACGCGTTCGGGATATTTTGTAACGGCGGCCAATTGCGCCAGATCTAGCCCCGAGGTATTGCTCGCCAAAACGGCGTCGGCGCGCGTCCATTGGTCGAGTTGGCCAAAGATCTCTTTCTTCAATTCGAGCCGTTCGGGCACCACTTCGATCACCATATCCACCTCCCCAACTTGCTCCAGCCGCTCGATCCCCCTCAACCGCGCCAGCGCCTCTTCACATGCTGTCGCTGCGAGCCGCCCTTTTTCCACTTGCTGTTCCAGGCGCCGCCGAATATTGTCCATGCCTCGCTCCAACGCCGCCGCATCGGCGTCGTAGAGCGCCACGCCCAACCCATGTTGCACAAAAACCTGGGCAATCCCGCCCCCCATTGTACCGGTGCCAACTATGGCAATCTGTTCAAGCTGCACAGATTTCCTCGCATTCTTTTTTCAAGGGAAGCAAAAATGATCCAAATAGGGGTAATACTTAAACTTAAGATTCCTCTATCAGGCCTGCAACCCAAATGCGTTGCGTTTAGTAAGGATAATTTGAGGGAGAGCTTTATGTACGGACGTGTACTTGGGACGCGGTGTAGGGGTGATCCCTCGCTCATGACGCTCAATTCTTAGAATTGGCCTCGGAGCCGGCCAGGGATGGCCGGCGAGAATGAGCGAGGGACCACCCCCACACCGCGTCCCACCAGAACAAACGTTAGATCTCACTACTACAATCCTTGACAAGTCAATGTGCGACCATGAAAATTAACTATCCACTACGCCCTCATCATCCGAAAAAATCGGAGCATAATATGTCTGCAAGTATAGAAACCGCCACCTTTGGCGGAGGTTGTTTTTGGTGTATTGAAGCCGTTTATCAAGACCTGAAAGGCGTACACCAAGTCGTGTCTGGTTACAGCGGCGGGGCCAGGGCCAACCCCACTTACGAGCAAGTTTGCAGCGGCGCCACCAGACACGCCGAAGTCGTGCAGATTACCTTTGATCCGCAGACCATATCCTACGACGACCTGCTCTATATATTCTGGCGCACCCACGACCCCACCACGCTCAACCGCCAGGGGGCCGACCAGGGCACCCAATACCGCTCGGTAATCTACTACCACGACGAAGAACAGCGCCAAGCCGCCGAGCAATCCAAGGCCGAGACCGACGCTGCCGGACTGTGGCCCGATCCAATCGTCACCGAAATTTCTGCCGCCGACCAGTTTTATGCGGCCGAAGGTTATCACCAGAACTACTACAAGCTCAACGGCAACCAACCTTACTGCCGCATGGTCATCGACCCAAAGGTCGCCAAGTTCAGGAAAGAATTTCAGCACCACTTGAAAAGTCCAGCCTAGATTGCGCCGTACACCAGACGGCTAAAATCAAACTTCTGGAAACCGCAAAAGCGGCGGCATCGCCGTCGGCGTGGTCGGCGAGTTGAGCTCTGCTGCTGTGGAAGAATCGCACCACAGCCCGCCACCGAAGACAAACCCAAAGCCTTTACCGGCGTTTAAAAAGGAAAGCCGTATGTTTAGCGCCCAACTGGCCCAGCGCGCCGCGCAAAACAACCCCGTCCGCGTTGGCATTATCGGCGCTGGCAAATTTGGCGGCGGCCTCATCGCCCAGCTCTCGCGCATGCGCGGCATGGAGGCCGGCGTCATCGCCGACGTCGATATAGAGCGGGTCCGCGGCGCCTGTAGCGCCAGCGGCATCGACCCCCAGCAACTCCAGTTCGCCTCCAGCGCCAACGACATCAACGACATTATGCGCGCTGGCAAATGCGCCCTGGTCGAAGACGGCCGCCTGGTGCCCGAAGCCGAGTTGGTGGACGTGGTGATTGAAGCCACCGGCATCCCCGAAGTGGGCGCCCGCATGGCGCACCACACCCTGGGGTGTGGCAAACACCTGGTCATGGTCAACGTAGAAACCGACGTCACCATTGGCGCTTACCTGCGGCAGATGGCCGGCCAGGCGGGCGTCGTCTACACCCTGGTCGACGGTGACCAACCGGGCTGCACTATGAACATCGTCGAATGGGCCCGCACCTTGGGTTTTGAAATTGTCGCCGCCGGGCGCGGCACCATTCTCTACGGCGACGACCGCCAGGGCACCCCCGACACCGTGCCCGAACGCTTTGGCTTTAGCGCCGAGCTCATCGAGCGCCGTTCCATTAACCTGAAAATGTTCAACTCCTTTCGCGACGGCACCAAATCGCAGGTCGAAATGACCGCCCTGGCCAATATGGCCGGCCTGGTGCCCGACGTGCGCGGCATGCACGAGCCCGGCCTCAACCTGGCCGACATTCCCCGCGCCTTTAGCCTAAACCGCGAAGGCGGCCTTTTGAGCCAGCACGGCGTTGTCGAACTGGCCAACAGCGTCGCCGACGACGGCCAAACGCCGCTCGACGACGCCCTGGGCATGGGTGTTTTTGTAGTGGTGCGCACCGATCACCCCTTTATTCAGGAAGACTTGCAAGGCTATTACCTACACCCGGGCGGCGACAACCACAACTACCTGCTCTACCGCCCCTACCACCTGGTCGCCGTCGAAGCCCCCATCTCCATCGCCCTGGCGGCGCTCTACAACCAACCCACCGGCGCGCCCCTTTCCCAACCCAGTGCCGAAGTAGTCACCGTGGCCAAACGCGATCTCAAAGCCGGCGAAGTGTTGGACGGCGGCGGCGGCTACACCGTAGTGGGGCTGTGCGAAAAGGCCGACGTGGCGCAAAGCGAAAACCTGCTGCCGCTGGGACTGTGCAACGACGCCCGCCTCAAACAGGACGTGGCTGAAGGGGCGGCGATCACCTACGATATGGTGGACCTCGACGAGGATTCTTTTATCCTGCAGTTGCGCCGCCAACAGGACGCCAGCGCCTAAATGCTCCTGTCCAACTTAGATCATTTGCCATGAAAGAAATCGCCACCCTGCGCAACGTCCTGGCGCAACCGCCCGCCCCGCCGGCGGCCGCAGAGACCAAATACCGCGCTGCTGTCGCCGTCGTGCTCAGCCCGGAGGCAAAGGAGACACGTCTGCTTTTCATCGAGCGCGCCGAACATCCCAACGATCCCTGGTCGGGCCACATCGCCTTTCCAGGCGGCCGCATCGAAGAACAGGACACCTCACCGCGCTGCGCCGCCGAGCGCGAAGCACTCGAAGAGGTCGGCCTCAAACTGGACAGCGCCGCCTGCCTGGGCCACCTCAACGACGTCACCGGCATGCACCTTCCGGTGGTTGTCTCGGGGTTTGTCTACGGCATCGACCTCTGCCCGCAACTGGCGCCCAACGGCGAAGTCAAAAACGCCTTTTGGATACCCCTCGACCAGCTCAGCGAACCACAGCGCCAGGTCGAACACACCTTCCAGCAACAGGATCGCCAGCACACCGTGCCGGCCATCGACCTGCTGGGGCCGGGGCGCCCGCTGCTGTGGGGACTTTCCTACCGCCTCGTCGCCCAACTCCTCCTCCACCTCGGCCGCCAAATTCCCCCCGGTGACCTGGAACGCTAATTCTATCGAGATGCCATGAGCGAGACCATTGTTCAATTGACCGCCGCCGACTTTGAAGAAACCATGGATTTCCTCAACCTCGTCTTTGGCGCCCACAGCCCCCACGACATGGCCCGCCTGATCCCCGCCATCTACCGCCCCACCGACCACCACATGGCGCACAATTACGCCATCCGCCAGCAGGGGCGTTTGCGCGCCGTCGTCGGCCTCTTTCCCATTGAATACCGCCTCGGCGATGTGCTCTTGCGCGTCGGCGGTATCGGCGGCGTGTCCACCCACCCCAACCGCCGCAAGAGCGGCCTGATGCAAACCCTAATGCGCCACTGCATCCAGGTCATGCACCAACAGGGGTACCACCTCTCCTGGCTGGGCGGCCAGCGCCAGCGTTACGGCTACTTTGGCTACGAGCGCTGCGGCTATACCTGCGCCTTTAACGCCAACCCGTCCAACATAAGACACCACTTTGGCGACGAGCCCGGCATTCACTTTGAGGCAATAAACCCCGAAGACGAAGAGCGTATCGCCACCGCCGTCGCCCTACACCAGGCCCAAGCCATCCACTGTGTCAGGCTCCCGGACGACTTCTACTTCCACTGCACCAATTGGAAACGCGCTCCCTTTGCTGCGCTCGACCAAAGCGGTCGCATGGTGGGCTATCTGGTCGCCAGCCACGCGGCCAACGAAATAAGCGAATTGGGCGCCGCCAACGGCGAAACAGCGGTGCGTCTGGTACGCGCCTGGGTTGCCCAGCACGACAACCAGGCGACCATAACGACCTCCCCCCTGGCCACCGACCTGGTGCACCGCCTCGGGCAATTTTGCGAACAGGTCAGCCCCAGAACCACGGGCAATTGGCAAGTATTCGACTGGGTCGCCGCCGTCGATGCCTTAATCAAACTGAAACGCCAAATCGGCCCGCTGGCCGACGGCAGCTTCGTCATCGACATAGCCGGATGCGGCGCCATACACCTGCAGGTGGACGGCGCCCAGGCCCGCTGCACTGCAACCGACGACGCGCCCGACCTGAGTTTGAGTTGCGACGCGGCCATGCGCCTGCTCTTTGGGCCGCTGCCGCCGGCGTTAGTATTGCCGCTGCCATCCGCAGCCGCACCGCTCGAATCTTGGTGTCCCCTGCCGCTGCACTGGCCGCCACAAGACAATGTATAACGACCTCTCGATTAAACCGAGTAGATACAGTACAATCAAAAAAATGCGAATTTTTTGCACCGCGCGACGTCACGGCCCATGATAACCAAGTACTATATCGCCGCCCTCCTCTACTGCCTTGCCAGCGCCGCCCTCCTCGCCTGTTCCTCCGGTGACGTGCCGAAGGCGCCGGGTATCACGGCGGAACAAGCCGGCCTCGATACCAGAACTCGCCAGGAGCCCGACAAATCGTGGGACGGCGGCCTTGTGGCCAGCGACATTAGCTGGCGTTTTATTTCCTTCACCGCTCTGCGGCGCAGCATATCGCTGGTGGGTTCATTTAAGATCACTTTCATCAACACCAACTTCGACCGCGAATTGGATGGCAACATGCGCCTGGTCCTGCGCGGTGCCGACGGCGCAGAGCACCTGCCGGAGACGCCCGTGGGTTTTGTGCGCCTGGCGATCGACGACACCACGGTGGTGCGCGAAAATTTTGTTGTCGAGTTAAAAGATGTGGAGACGGCGAACGATATCACACAACTGGACATCGCGATATTTTGAACGAAGAGGCGTCTATGGGAAGCACACAACAATTGCCCTCTCAGTCAATTATATTTGATTTTATTCATATTTGACTATATTACAGATTGGTCGCATAATACGTCACTTATTTCTGTAATTCTGTAATTCTGTAATATAGACACATGGTTATAATCTTATGTTAGCAACTGTTCTTCTATTTTTGATTATCCTCTTTGCAGCCGCCCAGGCCCGGGGGGAAAAAGAGGCGGACGACGCCAATGTATTCCCCTGGCCCGAAGAGAAAATTGCTCACTATACTGCGCAACGGACGGCCGACGCCATTCAGATTGACGGCCATCTGGACGAAAAGAGTTGGGTGGCGGCACAGCGCTCGCCTCGCTTTGTCGACCTGATCTATGGCGAGCCGACCATTCACGACACTCGCGCGGCCGTGTTGTGGGATGACGACTACCTCTACATCGGATTTTGGGTCGAAGAGCCGCTGGTCGAGGCCAAGTTGACCAAGCGCGACTCCCATATTTACACCGAAAACGACGTAGAAGTTTTTATCGCCGGTGCCGATGCGTATTACGAATTTGAGATCAACGCCCTGGGCACCATCTACGAGGTCTTTTTTATTTGGCAAGACGCCTATGAAACGGCCGGCTACAGTGCCCTGCCCCAATTTGCCCGCGACAAACCCGGGGTGCGGGGGTTCCACGGTGTGCGTTTTAAACATCCGCGCAACCCCCGCATCGGTTTTTGGAACTGGGACTTCCCCGGCCTCAAAACCGCCGTCCAGGTCGACGGCACCATCAACAACGACCGCGACCGAGACCACGGCTGGACCGTTGAATTGGCCTTTCCCTGGAAAGGCATGCGCCACCTGGCCAGCGGCCGCGCCCTGCCCCCAGAAGAAGGGGACGTTTGGCGCATAGATTTCTCGCGCTTCAACCAGTACAAACAGGCGCCCCCTTCCCACGACCCCGGCGGCTGGGCCTGGAGCCCCCACGGCGTTTGGGATTCGCACGTGCCCGAATGCTTTCCCTACATCCACTTCTCCACCCAACCGGTTGCCCCCATACCGGACTCATCCAAATAAAAGAAACCGCCCATGCCCCACTTCAAAGTGGTAGTTAGCGACTACATTCTCCCCGACCTCGAAATCGAAAGAGAAATGCTAACGGCCATAGGCGCCGAGTTTGTCCCCGGCCAGTGCCGCAACCTCCAGGACATCATTGAACTTGCCCGCGACGCCGACGCCATGCTCAACACCTACTACGAGCCCCTCGACGAAAGCGTGTTCTCCGCCTGCCCCAAACTCAAGATTGTGGTGCGCTACGGCGTGGGCTTCAACACCATCAACGTCGCCGACGCCACCCGCTGCGGCGTAATGGTGGCCAACGTCCCCGACTACTGCCAGGACGAGGTCGCCGACCACGCCATGGCTCTGTGGCTAGCCCTAGCCCGCAAGATCGTCCAGGCCAACAATACCGTCCGCACCGGCGAGTGGGGCATGCAGCCCTTGGAACCCATTGCCAACCTGCGCGGCCAAACCGCCGGCATCATTGGCCTGGGCCGCATCGGCCGCACCGCCGCCCGTCGATTACACGCTTTTGGCGTCGACCTGCTCTTCGCCGACCCCTACATAGAACAGGCCGACCTGGGCGACATCCCCTGCCGCAAAGTCGACCTCGACCAACTGTGCCTCCAATCCGACGCCATCTTCGTCCACGCCCCCGCCAACAGCGAAACCCACCACCTGCTCAACGCCGACCGCTTTGCCCAAATGGAGCGCCGCCCCTTCATCATCAACACCGCCCGCGCCCCCCTAATCGACACCGCCGCCCTAGTGACGGCCTTGGAACAAAACCAAATCCGCGGCGCCGGCCTTGACCTGGTAGACGACGAATACCTCCCCCCCGACCACCCCCTCCTCCACTTCGACAACGTAATCATCACCCCCCACATCGCCTGGTACTCCGAAGACTCCAAAATAGCCCTGCGCCGCATGGCCACCCAAGAAATCATCCGCGTCCTCCAAGGCGGCAAACCCAACTCCCTCCTCAACCCAGACGTAGTCCCCAGATAGTTAGTACTTCTTCTTATTTCCTGTCACTACTTTTCACCCCTTCACCAAACGAGCACACCCATGCGCGACTGGAACCAAGACATCGTCCGCTACCCCGACCCCGCCATCGAAGTCCTCGACCCCCGCTTCGCCCCCTACCGCATCGGCAACGCCGCCGTCGAACGCCTGTGGACCGGCGGCCGCTGGTGCGAAGGTCCGGTGTGGCTGGGCGACGCCCGCTGCCTGATCTGGAGCGACATCCCCAACAACCGCATGCTGCGCTGGAACGAAGAAAACGGCCAGGTGAGCATCTTCCGCCAGCCCTCCAACCACAGCAAC
>CAXGRO010000060.1:0-14738 GCA_964012055.1 uncultured bacterium | reverse complement strand
GAGCTCTCGCAAACCAGAATCCTGCTGAAAATGCCGTAGTATATTATCAAACCTCGAGGCGAATCGCCCCGAAAAACCAAACCAAGGAAGGTCGACATAACCGATGTTCATCAGGGCCAAACATTCGCTCATCTTGTGTTGATAGGGCGGCTTATTGTAGAAATATGTCCAGTTTAGCGTATCCTGAAAGCTCCTAAATTCGGCCGTGTAATCGCGCTGGTGAATGCGGTTGGCAGTCGGCCGACCCGTCACAGAGGGGTAAAGCATAAAAGCAAGATCCGACTGTAAGGTGTAAAAACGCTCGCCCGTTTTCCATTGCCGTTGGGCACTAAAGTCCTTCCAATATTCAACGTGGGGAATCTCTTCCAATGGCGTGTGATAGGTACCTACCTGGTAAAAAGCGTATTTCAAACCACCCATTTCTAACAGCACGGCAAAGAGTATGCCGGCCTGCCAATGCCAAACCACTGCACCGCGCTGCCGCGCCCAGGCCACCAGTCGCCCACTGCCAAAACCGCAAAGCAGGGCGGCGCCAAAAGCCGTAATCATAAACATCTTGCGCGGCGCACCAATCCACTCAGAAGCATAAAAATTAGATACAACAAATGAAGCCAACACCGACAAACACGTCAAAAACCACAATACCTTAATACTCGTTTTTCTTCCGCCCTTAAAGTGTCCACCCAAGGTAATAAGCGAAAGTCCTAGAATGCTAAAACCCCAGTAGTGGGAGCCAATGACTTGCCACAGGTGAATTTCAAAAGGTGGGTCCGCGGCAATCCATTGAGAGATGGCGTTGATTAGGTATTGGGGGATGAGCGTAAACACCTGCAAGGTCTGGGGAATAATTCGCCCCCTTCGTTCAAAAAGAAACGTTTCGTCGCGATGTACTAAGGCCGTTATAATGTGGAAGGCGACAAAGACGAGGGCGAGCCCCCCTACCCACCCCAACGTCTTTGCCAGCGACTTTAAATTTGCGCTATGCCGTTTTCCCCAGCCCCAATCCAAAACGAGCCAGACGACCGCCACGCCAACCACTTTTATAGCCGTTTGCGGATTGGCCAATATACACGCCGAGATCAACAGTGCGGCAGCGCCGTGGTGCCCCATACTGCGCGTAGCCATGGCACGCCGCAAAACATAGACGACCCAAGGTAATAGGGCTAATTGCAACAGGTTGCTAGTGTAAACAAAATAATCGGCCGTGCGCGTCACATACCAGGAAAGCCAAAATGCCAATGTTACCACCAGCGCGCCAAAGCGGTTGCGCAGCAAATCCATTGCCAAGCTATAGGAACCCATGCCGCCCGCAACATAGCAAAGGACGACAAATAATCTGAGGCCAATTTCTCCACCACCAACACTACTAAGTAGAGCCAGGGCAAACGCATCGGGGATGTGGTCGAGGTTAAAAACGGGTTGGCCGCAGCCCGAGAGCATGGTCCAGGCGGGAATGCGAAAGTCCGCCAATTCCCTCTTCACCAGCCATCCAAAATGCAACCAGTAGAAGATATCATTGCCCTTGGAATAACTCACCCCCAACAACCAAGGAAAGGCGGCCGCCATAGAGGCTATGAGAACGCTAAGTTGGAATCTTGAAGCCCGTGAACTCATTCACCTCTGCCCAACAAATTTTGCTTTTCTCCGATAACAACTACGTAGAACCCCCAAAAACTCGGCCGGTTCAACCACTTGAAAAAGGGCAGTAAAGTTTTGGGCAATTTATTGGGCAAGATAGATCCCATGCGCTTTGCCGACCGGATTTGCAATTGACTTTTTAAGAACAGACCTTCCACATAGGACAGAGAAAACTTGCGCAGCCCTCTTTCTTCTTTTTTAAGGCTATATAAAAGTGGCAAACTAGCGCGATTCGGTTCGGTTACTACAACGTGTCGCCGCGCCACTCTCGCCATCTCATCCACCGCAACCTGGGGATTTTCTAGGTGGTGCAAAAGATTAGAACAAAAAACCAAGTCGAACGCATCCGCCGCAAATGGCAAGTTTTCAGATAGCGCACAAACTCTTTTTTCACAGGGGTTTATAGACAGCATATAGGAAGAGAAATCGAGACACACCAAGTGGCCATCGCGGACCAGATAATAGGAATAATAGCCATTGCCACACCCCACATCCAGAATAGATAAATCACTTTTCCCACTAGCCATTCCCGTGATAGTGCGCATCTCGGCCAGCACAGGCTCTACAAAAGCGGAAATTGCCTCATGGCTGGGGTGGCGGCGTTTGCGCTCCTTTGACCAAAAGGTGCTTTGCGCGTCAATATCAACCGCCCCTGCGTTTTTCTTAACAGCCTCTGTTGTCAGCTGGTCCATGCAATCTCCTAGCGCATCGTCCACGCCTGTTTTAAGGTCGCCCTCCCTTCCTCTCTACTACTTTGGTCGAGCAACTCGGCAAATATCGCAGCGCGCCTGTTCTCTCCGTCTTGCGGCCCATACTTTGTTCGCACCGTATCCCGCGCCTTTTCGCCCAACTCGCGACGCAGACAAATATCGCCGAGCAGATCTTGCATTGCCCTACCGTAGCTCTCTACAGAGTCTTCTACAACCCGAGTCCACTCGTCGTTTAACTCGCTGATGGGCTCGGGGTAACGCTGATTAATTACAATTGGCACACCGGCGTATCCGGCCTCGAGCAAAGTTTTTGAAATGCCGTGGTAGTGGCAAGTGGAAAGCAATAAATCGTAGTGAGGAATTTTGGCACAAAGTTCCCGATTGGGAATAGCTGGAAAGAAATGCACCCGATCTTGAAGCCCCAAAGAGCGCACCAACTCCTCGAGACGCCCGTGGATGGGCCCGTCACCTATGACGTCCAAACGGCACTGTATGGCGAATTGGCTTATGGCGCGAATGATGTTGGAGGGATCTTTTTGCGCTACCTGTCTGTTCACCGTAACCAGATGCGGGAGCGCCTTGAGCTCATAGTCGGTTTTGGCAACCAGGTAATCGGCATCTATCGCGTTGTAAACGAGTTCGATTTTTTGCGCCCCGCGCTTGCGGGCGTAGGGTATGATGTCGGCGTAGACCGGTATGGTTACGTCGGCGCGCCTAAGACATTGCTCTTCGGCGTGTTGGCGCAAAACACTGTAGATCCACCTGGGCAAGGTGTGTCTCTCGTCCACATCCCAGCGCCCGTGCAGGGAGACGGCCAGGGGAATTTTGCAGGCCTCGCTGAGCGCTGCCGCCAGTTGCCCATGCTGAAAATTGTTGAGGCTCCATATCAAATCGGGTTTTAGCCCCGCCAATTGGTTTACCCCTCGTCTCACCCAGCGCTCGACAAAACGCCAGCCAAACGTCGCCAGCGGCGACGGCAAGGTGTATTGTATAATTTCGAGTGTAGCTTTGCCAACCATGGGTTGAATCGCCGCCAAATCCACCGAATCGGCGCGCCAATTGCACGTCACCAGCGTCACCTGTGAAAACATATTCTGGGGGTTGTAGTAGTTGGGCAACACCTCCCCTTTTTTGGCGATATTCGACAAGCGATCAATTGTAAAGACCATCAGATGTGCCATTGGCTACCTCAGCCGAAATGCGCCAGCAATTTTTGCAGTATTTTGTGGGCGGCGCGACCATCGCCAAATAGGGTATCGTCGACCCCGCCTTCGCCTCTTTGGGAGTGGTCTGCAACGGCCTGCAAAATCTTGCCATCATCGGACCCCGTCAGAATATTCCAACCGCTCGCTAGGGTCTCAACCCACTCGGTCTGCTGTCTCATAGTAACGCAGGGCACAGAAAAAAAATAAGCCTCTTTTTGAATGCCTCCCGAATCCGTTAAGATCATACGCGCGTTCTTCTCCAAAAGAATCATGTCCAGATAGGATACGGGCTCGATCAGTTGCATGTTATTGGGCACGGATATGGCAAATTGCTCAATCACCTTGCCGGTGCGCGGGTGCAACGGCAACACTACGGGCAAATCCACTTGCCCCAGCGCCGCAAAGATCCCGGCCATTGCCTCTTTGCTGTCGGTATTTTCGGGGCGGTGAACAGTGGCCAGGAAATACCCTCCCTCGGTGAGTTGCAAAGAATCTAGAATCTTGGATTTAGTCGCGGCGATTGAAGAAAATATAAGGGCGCAATCGTACATCACGTCCCCAACCTTAAATACAGCGTCTACAATACCCTCCTTCTCCAGGTTTTCCACCGCCTGATCGGTTGGACACAAGAGTATGTCGGAGACGTGGTCGGTTATTACGCGGTTGATTTCCTCGGGCATATCCCTATTGTAGCTGCGCAACCCCGCCTCGATGTGGGCGATGGGCAGGCGCAATTTACTGGCGGCCAGCGCCCCGGCCAAGGTCGAATTAGTGTCGCCGTACAGGAGCACGCATGCCGGTTCTTGCTCGATCAACTTCTGCTCAATGCCCGGCAACATAGCGGCGGTTTGTTCGGCCTGGCTGCCCGAACCCGCCCCCAGATAGTAGGCCGGCTGCGCCAGTTCCATTTCGGCAAAGAACACAGCCGACATGCGCTCATCGTAGTGCTGGCCCGTGTGGATGAGCACCTCGGAAATCTCCACGTCTCCCGCCGCCTGGTTGTGACCTTGGATTGCCCGGCTCACAGCGGCGGTTTTTATGAATTGGGGACGTGCCCCGACCACAGTAACAATTTTCATCGGATATGTAGACGCGCT
This sequence comes from uncultured bacterium, assembly GCA_964012055.1. GTDB lineage: Bacteria > Latescibacterota > UBA2968 > UBA8231 > UBA8231 > CAXGRO01. Next base: position 10,088 of record CAXGRO010000060.1, on the reverse strand, counting down.
TCAAACAGCCACTGCAATGGCTGCCTCGTTTTCCAGTTTTTCGCCCAACTGCCGGTAGGTCACCACCGGCAGCTCCTCCACCGCCAGCACTTCGAGCATGCGCCGTAATTCGCCCGATTCCAGAGCTTCTTTGGGATCTAAATAGACGTTGGCATACCCCCCCCAATTGCCGACTTGCCGGCAGAGCAGGGCAAATAAATGCCCCAACTCGCCTTCCTTACAATGCGCGGCGCGATGTTTGCCCAAGCTGTGCCAGGTATCAAAAACGCCAAAGGGGTGATCGGGGCACGGGCTCATGGGAAATTCCCAAATACCTTCACTCGTTTTAAAGGGCTGGCCGCCACTGGAGCTGGTCGCCGCAACTACTGAGGAGGAATACTTATAGCCGAGTTCGCGCAACATGGCATACACGTCGTCCACGTGTAGAACGCCAAAGTGGGGCGTGCGAAAAACCGTTGGGCTGTAATCCAAATGTTCGACACACATCTGGTGGCACAGCTCTATTTCGCGCCGTCTCTCTTCCGCAGGTATGGCGTTAAAACGCTTGCGGCTAAGGCCGTTGACGCGGGCGTAGTCGTAATCGGGGTGGTAGAGATTGGGATGGGTGTCCGTGTGGTTGACCAATTCGTGGCCGGCGGCCACCAACTGGCGGTGGATGTCGGGAAATTCCCTAATCCAACGACCGATACAGGCAAAACTAGCTGTCGTTTTAAAGCGCTCGAGTAAATCGATTAGGTCGGGCAACACCTCTATATCGCGCGGAAAATCACAGTCGAACGAAATAGTACAATACGGACCAAAACCCCGCTGGCGATCTACAACTGCCTGGAAACAGGAGCGCGGCAACAACAGGCCAACCCCTTTTTGCAACACCGGATTGGCGATGTACAGCGCTCGTTTGGCAATACTTAGTCTCATCGCTCTTCCAAGACTGCGTCCACTTGTCCAACCGGCTTTTTGCCGCGCACTCCTTTGCTCTCGACCCCCATAACATCGACCAACCCCTTTTCATCAAACCAGGATTGCACCTCTTCCATGGGAAAATGAAATTGGTATTGTGGGTGGTACCAATCAAAAGTGTCGATATGGGAAATGTGCCAATTGGGATCCACTCTAATTATGCCTTTGATCGCTTCCCTAACGCCCGGTATAAAGCGGCCCAATTTCCAGTAAAACCAATTTGCCGGCACCGCAAGATACGATAGATTGTAGAGTGTCTTAAGCGGCAACCGCAGCGTGACCTTGCGGATCAGGCTCTCCATCGCCGCTGCCGGGGTTGGCCTCTTGCGATAGATCTTTACCGAAATATCGCCGCCTTCTTTGACAAAATCCACCAAGCCCTCAAAGGCACGGCGCGGGTCGGGGGTGTGGTGTAAGACGCCCCAACTGTAAACGAGATCGAACAGTCCTCGTTGGAAAGGAGGCGCAAAGAGATCGGTCTGCACAATGTGCACGTTGGGCAAATCCCTGGTAACTCGCCGCGCATTAATGACGGCCACACTCAGGTCAATGCCCACCACTTCGGCACCGTAGCCGTGTACGATGCGGCTGTGCCGCCCGTAGCCGCAACCGGCGTCCAAAACGAGCTTGCCCTGAAAAAAATCGGGGGTCAATCCGCCCTCCAAAACATACCCCTCGTCCCGCTCGTCACGCACCGTAGAGTATATGGTCCATTCAAACCCAAAACTTTCTTGCGTTTTCTTTTTTTCCTCTTCAAAACGCCGGATCTCATCGGCTGAGATCGTCCACTCGGGCAATCTATCGCTGTATTCCTGGGCAAAATCGGCGTAGATATCCAGGGCGTTAGGCAGGATGACAGGAACCGCATTGACGATGGGGTACCAGGCGCCGCAAGTACTTTTTAGCAACCCCTGTTCCACTTCGACCTGGCCGTCATTATTGGTCGACTCTGCAAACACCTCCACTTCAAAAGAATCGCCGCATTGAGGGCATGCCAGTAAATCTAATAGACGGTATTTCATACGAGATCGCAATCCTTTTTGTGCGGTGCAACAATTGTGGGGTCTAACTCTTTTCTTCCCGTCAGCGCCAACAGTAAATCCCTCCACTTACGCGCTTGATTTTGGGGACGAAATTGCGGGCGAATAGCGACCGCATTCTCTTTGAATTGGGCCCGCAGTGCCGGCCGCTTGGCCAGCTCTGCCATGTGATCGGCCAATGCATTCACGTCGCCTAAAGGGGCCACCAGACCTATTTCGTATTTCTCAACTAATTCAGCTGCCGCACCGTTTGGCAGCAAAGCTAGAATAGGCAACCCCAATTCGATATAGTCAAACAATTTTGTGGGCGTGGCATAGGAATAAACCCGATCGCTCAACGACATAAAACCTATATCTGCCTCTTGCAGTACCTTGTCCAATTCCCGGCGAGGCAAAAAACCGCCGAATGTAACGCCGGGGACTATAGACTTTGCAACCTGGCGGCGAAAGTAGCGACTCTCGGGCCCATATATCTCCACCTCTATGCGCCCCCGCATGTCCGGGTGGCGCTGCAGGAGAACCTGATAGGCTTGCAATAAGACCTCGGGCCGCTGAATGCGAGAAATGGCGCCTGCGTAAACAATTTTCAACACATCGCCGTTCCCCTTGCGGCACTGCGCCGGTTCGGGCGTGGGGACAATATTGTACACCACCCCTACCCTGTTTTGCGACAGCTTATATCGCCGCGTCAAATCTGCCGCCAAGGACTGGGTAGTTGCGGTAACCGCATCGGCCCGGCGCACAACCCAGGATTCCAGCGCGGCGTAAAAAGGACGGTAAATGCGCCGCCAACCGCGCGACATTACGCCGGAAAAATCATCGCGAAAATCCACCAATAGCGGCATTTTACAATAGCGCTGCAACAGGCAGGCAACCACCAGGTTGGCAAACACCGGGTAAACCGCAAACAGCACCCCTGGCTCTTTTACCAGCGTTTGGCGGCAGCGCCAAACGCTATAAGCCCAATTGAGAAAATAGCATGGCAACAAGCCGAGGCCATAGAGAATTTCGTTCACCCCCCACCACTTGGCCGCGCGGATGCGCTGCACCTCAATGCGCGGATTGAGATCTTCCACCAGGCTCTGGTCGTTCTGGTACGAAAGCAGGAACCCTTTCTCCTGGTGCATAGCGATTACTTCAACATCAAAATCTTCTGCCAAGTAATTCGCCACACAAGCATTGGTAATAGCATTACCCCTACCATAGGGCGGGAATGTGCAAGCGATGAAGTAGATCTTGGGTTTATCGGCCATAACGGAACCCTAAAATGCTCGCTCAGGATGGGAACTGAACCTGGAACAAAACATAGGATTCATCGCGGTAAATCAGCTTGAGGTATTTCTTTCTGAAGGCCTCGTGAAATTGCACGTCCGCAAAATACTGCGGATAGCCCAGCCGGACTCTAGAATCTGGTATGTGCATCATCCGCACGATGTGAGATATGCCCAATGACCGCATGCGCTGGTAGAGCTTATCCGGCGTGTTGTACACGTAGTAATTGATGACTTCCTGATAGGGGTGGTCCCACAAATACGGCCTATCGCAATAATAGCCCTTAACAATACCCTGCAAAAGCACCACGGCAGACTCGGGCAATTGGCGATCGACGGCGCGGAAAATGCGGTAGTTGCCCTCGCGTTCGGCCAAAAACTGTTCTTTGGAAAGGTCGGATAGTTGGTATGAGATGGCGCCGCTGCTGTAAGCTATTTGAAAACCGCGGCCCAGATTGCACACAATTGAAACGACGACGACTGCCTGTAAAACCCAACGCAAAGGGCGCAAACTGCCGCTCGCCAAACGCTCTGCAACATACCCAGCTACAATGCACATAAAAGCGAAAAGGAAAATACTGTAGCGCGGATTGCCGTGGATATAAATTACCACAATGAGATAATAGGCCAGGCAAAACAAGGAAATCAGCACGATGCGGCGTTCGCGGGCATATAAAAACACGCCGGGCAAGAAGGCCACGATGTAAATACCAATAGCCCGCTGCATATCCCCCACCGTCCAAGACCAATTCCACAGAGATACTCCACACTGGTACAGCACCTCCCATAAGCGATCGGCCGACGGCACCAGAGGGACGACCACGGCCTCTGCCCCCTGTTCGTCAATTATTATGTCCTTAAAGCTTTCCTTGTGGCCAAACCCTGCAAATACATCATTGGCCAGTGGCCAGACGGGATTGCCGGCTTCCACCATTGCCCTGATATACCAGGGGCCTACCAGCAATAGAGCTATAGCTAAAAAAAGCGCAGTATGACGCAGGCTTAATCTGGGCGACCCACCGTCTTTATTAAAGAGGCTTACCACAAATATTAATACGGCCCCTACCAGAGCGATGGGCACGGCAGAATATTTGGTTCCAAGGGCTAGCCCGACCATAATTGCGGCCAGTTGCAACGAGCCGGCGTCGCGGCGCTCCAACCAATTGAACAGCGCCCATGCAGCCAGAAAAACAAAAAAGCTCACCCCGGCATCAATGTATCCGAGCGGAGAAAAAAAGACGAGCACTGGGGTAAAACTAAAAAAGGCCGCCGCCCAAATGCCCACTTTGACATTAAAATAAGTTCGGCAAAAAACGGCGATAAAAACCAAACACGCCATGCCCATAACAAAATGCAACAGCTGTGCCAATTCGCCCCCCCTAACGCCTATGGCCAGGGTGTACAACATGGGGATATTGCCAGGATAAAGCGTGCCGGTAACCGTGGGTTCAAAACTCAGGTGGTGTTTTTGCAAATACAATTTGGGCAAGGCCAAATGGTAGGCCAGAGGATCTACCGCGCCGTGTACGGGCGTGAGCGCCCTAGTGAGGTTTATGGCAACGCCCAGCACGATTAATGCGATCAGCCAAAAGTGAAAACTGCGCCAAGATATATTCAAACACTCGTGCAACCACGGCACACGCCCTAGTGATATTATAATTCCCTTATTGCCCAACCACAAAAAAACCAAAAGCAAAATATAGAGAGTTGGTTCGTACAAAAGGTGTAAGACCCCCAACAGCATCACACTGAGCGCCAGGCCGCCCAAGCCCAGTCCCAGAGCAAAACACAACTCTTCTGCGGCAAAGTCAAATCTTGCGCCAATCCACCTCAGGACGCACAAGCCAAAGCCTACGGCAAGAGTACAAATGCAAATACAATAGATCAGTTCTATCACGAGACAGCCATATTCCAAAGGTCGCGAAGTAAGTAAAAATACCCGCTCTTATAATAGAAATAGCCGATGAGGCCCAATGCCCAACACAAAAGCGCAATTTCGGCAAGAAGGCACAGAGAAACAGAAGCCTCGGCTGGCAAATTGGGGCTCTCCTGGGCCGGCGTATCTTTTTTATTTTTTTTCTTCATTTGCTCTCACTGCCACCGCGTATTGGGGTCCATTTATGGGCCAACGACTTCTGGCGCTGCCTGCGCCGCAGCGCAATGGGCGATTTGACGATCAAATTCGATGTTCGGTTTGGCTTTGAGAAAGCAGCACCCCAAACACGCCGGCATCAATTCGCGCTCCAACTCCTTCCTAAAGCGCCCCATCTCCGGTCCCTGCCAAATTCTACTTAAATTATCTTCCCTGATATTACCCATGCGATAAGACAAACACGGATAGACATCGCCGTTGGGGGCAATGCGAATATTGGTCCAGGGCGCGTGACACGACTCGTAATCAGCCAGTTCCCCCTGGTTGGCGTAGTATTTCAAAATACCGGGTATGGAGCGGTAATCCGGATAAAAGCGCAGTCGGGGGGCGCCTTCTGCCGCACAGGCAAAGATTTTCTCCAATTGCCGTTCCAATAAATCCAGATCAAATGGCTCGGTAAACGGCGGCGGTTCTTCCTCGTAAGCCTGGTCGTCCATGCTGGCGCGACAGGGCAGGGCAAACAATAGTTCCGAATTGCGCAAACAAGAATAGGTTACATAGTCGGCGCCAATGTCGCGCGCCAGTAAATAGATGTCTAATAATTCGTCCAAATTCTCATTCGATATGACCGTTTTAACATCGATGGCCGGAAAGCGACTGTTGCGTTTGGCACGGTATGCAGCCAGGTCGCGCAAGTGCTTTACAGTTCGCTCGAAGGCCTTTGGCAAACGGCGGATAGTGTCGTGGGTCTCCCCTATTCCATCTATTGACACGCCAACACTGAGCGCATTGGTCTCATCTACCAAAAGTTTCACCTTATCCTCAAAAAGCATAGTGCCGTTGGTGACGATATTAAACCGACGCCCCTTTTCTGAAACCGTGCGCAGCAAATCTGGAAAGTCTTTGCGCACAAATACCTCACCGCCGTTAAAAGTGATGAGACTGTAACGCGGCAGCGAATCGATCACTTCCAACATCTCGTGGGGGGGCAACTCGTAGTTTTTCTTAAATTCCGGCGATTGCTCCCGAGCGATCTCCTGAAAACAGAACGGACAGCTGAGGTTGCACCTGTAGGTCACTTCAAACGTGACGCGCAACGGCGGCAAACTCATGTGCCCGTCTGCGGCTTTGGCGAGGCGCCCGTACGCACCTTTTACACCATTGTATATAGTGGATATGTCCATGTTTATAACTCTGTGTCGGCGTCTTCGGGACATTCAACCGCATCGCCCGGCAGATAATCTTTGCGGTTTGGCCAATTGCCTTGCTGATCAAATTTTTCGGCCAACAGACGCCCTTGTTCGCGTTGCATCTGCCGGTAGTGCTCCAGTTCGGTGCGGATGCGCGCGTTTTGGTCGGCCAGCAAGCCAAAAAAGAAACTCAACAACCCGGCTATAGTGACCAGCATGCTAGATTCGTAGACGTCGCCGCGCACAACGCCGTGCGCCAGCGTTGCCCCTCCCACCAGCAGCAAGAAAAGGCTGAAGGGCATGAACACTTTGAGTGGGGCAAAGTACGTCACAGTGCGCACCACGGTAAGAAAGTATTGGTAGGTATCCTGTATGGGGTGGAAAGTCGATTGCCCCTTGCGCGCCCTATAAGAGATTGGTATAAAATCGACGCGCCGGTCGTTGGTCAAAGAACACAGGGTGATGGTGCTGACCCAGGAGTGCCCGTTGGGCAACAAATAAAAGAAGCGCAGCGCCAATTCGCGGCGAAAAATGCGCAACCCCGAATTGAGGTCTGGTATGTGCGTCCCGGTGAGAAAACAAGCCAGGCGGCGGATGAAAAATTTGGCAATCCAGCGCACCGGCCGCAACGTCCCCGCTTCTTCAATGCGCGCCCCCACCACCATGTCTGCGTGACGCAAGCGCTCCACCATTTCCGCCACCTGGGCGGCGGGATAGGTGCCGTCGCCGTCGGTCATCAGAATGGCCTCCCAGCGCGCCGCTTCCACCCCGGTTTTGCGCGCCGCTCCAACGCCTTTATTGTGCGGATGGCGCACGACCCGGACGCCAGCCTTCATCGCCAGTTCGGCAGTGCGATCCTTGGAACCGTCGTCGACGACGATGATCTCGTGCGGCACATCCAATTGCTCCAGCACCTCGCGATACTCTTCGACGACTTCTACAATGGAAAGCTCTTCGTTGTAACTGGGGATAACTAAGCTGACCCCATTCAGATCTTGTTGTTCTCGCGACATTTATTTAAGTCCCCAAATCATGGTCCAAGGAAAGGGATTGGCGATCCTTTCCAATTTAAAATAGCGGCCAACCAGGGCGGCAAAATCGCGCCGCCCCCAACGCTGGACGTGCCCCGGCGTATTGCCCAAGGAACTGAGATATTTTAGGCGCGCCATATTCGCCAAACTCCACAGCGGCTCGCGCGGCACGCTAACCAGCACTCCCCTGCGGCATACGCGCCGCACTTCTTCCAGGGCCGCTTCGGGCCTGTCGAGGTGCTCGAGCACTTCGCACATCACAACGATATCCCAACTTTGATCAACCCATGGCAGTTCGTAAACCGACGCCTGCAAAAACGGCACCTGTGGGCAGCCCTGCTGCGTTGCCGTCTGCACGATGCCAAAGGATATGTCCAAACCCGCCATGCGCGGTGCCGGGTAATGGCGCTGCAAATGTCCCATCAAGTACCCTTCACCACACCCCACCTCGAGGATCTCCTCCCCCTCGCGCCAGTCCAATAAGTCGCCAAGAGCCTGTGTAAACCCCGCCATCAGGCGGCGGGCGATGGGATTCCCGGTGTGGTATTTATCGTAGACATTGCCGGCGACAACTTCGTCGCCCACCCGCTCCCTCGCGCCGTTTGGGCCGACGGCCTTTACTGTGTCCGTTGAGGTCGTCATAGTTTTACCCGACAGCCAATTCGTGCGCCGTTTCTTCTTTTTTTAATCCGGCGGTCTTTTTATTTATGGTTCCCATAACGATCAAGCTGTGTCCATCGACAAAACGACCCAGAATTTTTTCTTCTAACCTGCCAACAGCCCAAAAAAGCGGAAAAAACAGGCGCCGATATAAAGCAAAAGACCAGCTATCTACAATATCCAACAAATCTCCCTGCGTTTGATAGTGAACTTTTTTACGCGCCAGCACCCACTTGGTAAATTGCAGGAAAAATTCGCCAAAAAAAATTAAGGTCTGCCGCATATCTTCAATGCGAATGCCGACCCCTTCTACCAATTGGCGCAATTCCTCGGGGGTGTAACCGGCGCGCTCATCGTATTCGGGCGTGCCTTCCTCGTCGTGGAAGAGCTTGCGCCAGCCAGTAGAGGCCAAACGGCCATTCACACACGGAGTTACCAACACAATGCGGGCCCCGTCTTGGGCAATGCGCACTATTTCTGCCAGCGTGCCGCTGTCGTCGGCGACATGTTCTAGAACATCTGTAAAAATGATCTTTTTAAAAGAGTTGTCTTTAAAAGGCAAAACCTGGGCATCGCCTTGGCACAATCGGCCCGACGTCATGTCCCGGCACAACTTAAGGGACTTATCGGAAAAATCCATCCCGTGTCCCACCACGCCACGGCGCGCCATTGCGTTTAGGAAAAACCCCAGCCCACAGCCTACATCTAGGATGGCATCACCCGGCTGTGGCTTTAAGTAATCGAGGACGTGTACGGCTTTAAACCGGGTCGTTAGCGAATAATCAAAGGGATGTCGTCTGGCAAAGCGAATGCCGCCACCCGATGTTTGTACGGCTGTATTCAAGCCGCCATTCCCTCCTTGCCTACCGCTATATCTACGGCGTATTCAATTTGTGTCCCATCCAATTGCACCTGCGTGGCTATTGCAACTGTGCCCCCCCCATTGAGTGCTTCTATACAATCGGCTGCCGCCCGCCATCCCCCTTCAGCCTGCCGTTCGCAGGGCTGGTAATAACGCGAAGAAGCCACATGTAAAGCTGCCGCATCGGACGTACGGCCCAATTTGCGCAAACGCGCCCCGCCGCGCAGTTGGAGTTTATCCGTAATTTCTAGCCCGCCTTCGCCCAATTGAATGCGGCGTTCGACGTGCAGCGGCACCGCGCGATTGCGGGTAATCATTCGATCTTTGATTGCATTGCCAAAGCGGTCCATCAAACTTCCCCACCAACCCATAGTTTTGAGAAATAAGCGAAAAGGTATCAAGTACTTGACCATGGGCAACTCGAAGTTGATAGTTGCCATTTGGCACTGCACCCGTACATCCACCCCGTCTGGGCGCTCCAGCACGTGGCATTCGGCCATCCGGTCTAGCCACTGCGTGGTGGCCACAGCGCCGTTGTCGAATACGGCAAAATAACCAGCATCGCCATAGAGCATCTTTTTCGCAACCACATCAAACGCCTTTACAACGCCGTGTTTACTGGTTCCTACCACCGCGTGTAAGCTGCTACTCTTGTACACCAATAGGCCGGCCCCAGCAAAATAGCGGGTCTGCAGTTCTAACCCGGCAACATCCCCCTCTATGTCTCGAGGTTGGTACTGGGCCCAGGCTTCAGTGTATTTATTGAGAAAGAAAGCCGTGTAGCGATCGTCCATTAGATGCGGCGTTACCACCTCGCCGCGCTCCAATACGCCGTAGAGACGCTTTAATAAATAGCGCGCGGCGGCCGATTCTGAGGCCATAATTTCCAACCCGTGCGGCATCAAATATTTGACGTTGCGACTGCCGTATTTCCCTCCGTAACTGCCGTCGGGGTGCATAAAATGGACCATAAATCCTAGCG
>CAXGRO010000059.1:0-14765 GCA_964012055.1 uncultured bacterium | reverse complement strand
ACGCTGGCTACCAACAAGATCTAAAATTAACTATCACGCGACAACTCTAATATTGTATGATGCAGAGGAGCATCGATAATGTAAATCAGGAAAAGCAGAAGGCCTTGGGCCAATTGAAAATGGTCAAAGCTCAAAAAGCAGTCATCGATAAAAACAAGGGCAGCCTAGAACAAAAAAAATCCAAAATGAGCAAGAAGATTACGCGCTTGAAGAAAGAGATGAAAGAACTCACAGACGAGGCGGAGCATCGCCAAAAATTAAATGAGACCATGCGCGGAAAGCTCATACGGCCAACTCGTGCTGAGGGATAAATCCTCAACAGGCGTTTTTTTAAATGTATTCATCAGTCCATCAACTATCTCTATTGAGATGGTTTTTTTTGTGCCAGATGCCCAAATTACAGATTAAGTGAGAAAGGCTTTTACAAGCTTTTTAAGGTTAAAGAATTGTTAGCGGAGTGAAAAAGCGAAAAATGCCTGATCGTTTTGGAATTAAAATAGAAAATAATGTGGAAATTCCCATGCGGGATGGCACGATCTTGCGAGCCAATATATTTAGGCCCGATGTGCGGGGACGTTTCCCGGGATTGTTGGAGCGCACTCCCTATGGCAAAGCGCAAGAGGGCATGGAGCGCTATGTTGAGGCTGGCTACGTAGTGGTAACGCAAGACAGTCGCGGGCGCTACGATTCTGATGGGGTCTATGTGCCGTTTACGGTGGAAAATACTGGGGATGCGGAAGACGGCTACGATTCGGTTGAATGGCTGGCTGAACAGCCCTATTGCAATGGTAAAGTGGGCACTATGGGGGCCTCGTACAACGGTTGGATGCAGTGGCAATTGGCGCGCTTGCGGCCGCCACATTTGCTCGCCATGTCGGCCCAAACGATTCCGCTGGAGTTGACAGAAGTAGACTGGCCCGGGGCCTTCAAGCCGGGCAGAAGAATAAAATGGTGGATGACTTCCATGGCCCCCGATTTGCGACGACGCCAGGGATTGCCCGGTCCCTATACGCCGGTTGAGGCAAGGGCATATTGGGATGAGGTGGAGCACGGCCGCTGGCTTGGATTTATACCGTGGATTGAGATTGTGCAGTTTTTGCCGCCTGGCCTTTCCGAATACGCCGAGGATTGGTTGCTCCATCCCAATAGACGGCCGTGGCAATTTGAGCGAATTCACTGCGAGGTAGAGGTGCCCAACCTCGATTTTAGCGGTTGGTACGATCACTGCGGCGGGACCATGCGGCATTTGGGGCTCATGCAGAAAAATGGGCGCACGGCGGCGGCGAGAGAGCAGAGCAAGATGATCATAGGCCCGTGGAATCATCCCTGTTTGGGGAAGCGGGAAGTATGCGGCATCGACTTTGGATCGCAAGCCGAGGTCGATTTGACAAGTATTACCATTCGCTGGTTCGATTATTGGCTAAAGGGGGTGGATAATGGCGTGGAGCGCGAAGCGCCCGTGCGTTATTTTGTCATGGGTAGCGGTGTGTGGAAAAGTGCGTCTACCTGGCCCCCAGCAGGAGGGGAACGGACGCTCTACCTGGCGAGTGGGGGAGATGCCAATAAGGCGCGGGGAACGGGCACTTTGGTTGGTGAAAAAGAGGTGGAGGTAAACAGCGATGGCTATGTCTACGATGCGCGCGATCCAGTGCCCACATTGTGGACGCGGGATTTGTATTCGGGGCCAACGGACCGTCGCGCACTGGAGTATCGCTCCGACATTCTCTATTATCGCACACCGCCTTTAGGGGGAGAAATAGAAGTGGTGGGTTATCCCAAGGTAGTGTTATTTGCGTCGTCTTCGGCGGTGGACACAGATTTTTTTGTGCGGCTTATTGACGAAGATCCAAACGGCACTGCCCTTGAAATGAGCTACGGCATGGTGCGGGCCCGGCACCGCAATTCGCTTGATCGCGAGGAATTGCTCAAGCCTGGTGAAATTGTAGAATTCAGTATAGAGTTAGCACCTACTGCGTGCCGTTTTCTCTCCGGCCATTTCATTCGCCTTGAGGTGACGAGTAGCGATTTTCCCAACCACGATCGCAACCACAATACCGGAGGCAACGACTTGCAATATGTCGAACTGGGGGCTGCCTCGCAAACGATTTATCACGGCGGAGAATTTGCGTCTAGATTGATATTGCCGATTAGTAAAGACTAGCCTATGCGATATTTTTCAACGACACTCATGTCAACTTTTATGCCCAATCCCGGGCCTTGTGGTACGTGAAAGTGTCCGTTGTCGAGCAATAAGCCTTCTTCGAGCACATCGGCTATCCGAGTAAAGGGCAGTTCGTCGCAAGGAAGTGTGGCATTGGGAAGAGTGCATTGAAGATGGACGGAATAGGCGGCCATTACACCCAGGCATAAACCACCCATCTGGACCCAGAAGGGCACGTCCGCCGCTTCTGCAAGGGCGGCTGCTTTGCGCACTTGCAGAGCCGGGCCGCCCAGATTAAGGTAGTCTATACATTCAGCTTTTAGCGCTTTGAGAACGAGGTCGATGCCTCCTAAGTGCAGGGCTTGGGGAATGTGGGTTTTTTCGCGCAGCAGGCGATACCAATCGAGATTGTTTTTGCGCACGGGGTCTTCAAATACAGCAACCGTGCCAAAGGGTTCAAGTTCTGCGGCCAGGCGGGAGGCAACCGGAATGTATTCAAAGGTGGTGTTGGGGTCTACGCCCACGGTGTAGTTTGGGCCAGCGGCCTGATGCATCAGACGTACGGTTTCTACAATGTCCCAAGAGCGGGCTTTGAGTTTGTGGTTAGTAAAGCCCAACTTGGCTCCTTTTTCGGCTTCGGTTGCTGTCTCATGGGGCTCCATATGGCAAGACCAATAAGAGACCGGCACTTGATCGCGCACCTTGGCGCCAAAAAAGCGGTGCAGAGGCAGGTTGTACGCCTGGCCGGTGATGTCGAGGAGGGCACAGGTAAATACGTCGGGTAAAGCAAAGGGATCCAGATCCAGGACTGGCTGGCCTTCAAGGTCTGTGGCAAGGGATTGTTGTGCAGATGGTTTCCCCTGAAATTCGCCCCAGCCCTGCAAGCCTTCGTCGGTTTGCACTCTACACAGGGTTAAATCGTAAATTTTGGGAAAGTATTTGGCGATGGGAGGAATGGGGGGTATTTCTATTTCAAAAAGATCTATCTTTTTAATTTTCATAAAGATATCCCTGGTTATATATTGAGTCTTGCCATCTAGTATCTGTTTTAATTTTTAAGCTTCGCCGGGCATTGTCAAGTTGGGATATAAATGAGTGGTGTATTAACGAGTTGGAACTTGGAATCGCTTTTAGCAATTAATGCGATACTGGGGGGGGCTGCTTTTATCGCCTCACTGTCGGGGTTTGGTTACGCGTTGGTGGGCATTCCGTTTTTAGTTTTGCTTTTTCCTCCAGATATAGCAGTACCGGTAATAATGATCAGTTGGCTTCCGCTAGCAGCTTTGTTGACCTGGGAAGCCCGCAGTGGCTTGTCTGGCAGGCAGGTGGGTTATTGGTTGATTGGGGGGGCTGGCGGTTTACCTCTGGGGGTTTACGCCCTGGCACACATTGATGAAACGACTATGCAAGCGTTGATAGGGGCGTTGACCCTGCTGGCTGCTATGGCTTTATGGTTTAAACCTGGTAAGCCTTTTAAAAAAGAATTAGTGCCATCGCTAGGAGCCGGTCTTATCAGTGGGATCATGGGAGGAGCAAGTGGAATGTCGGGGCCGCCGGTTGTACTTTTTGGCATAAACCAGGGATGGGATAAAGAGCGGTTTAGGGCCAATGTCGTAGGGTATATTGCCGCTTTGAATTTGTTGACCTTGATCATGTTTAGAAAATATGGTATGCTGGATGCGCCAACCTTAGTATTGGGGGTTAGCGCCCTTCCTGGTATTATTTTGGGATACGTCGGTGGAATGCGTTGCAAGGATCGCCTGCAACAAGAGCAATTTCGTAAATTGGCATTTGTGCTAGTGGCATTTGGAGGTATTGGAGCGTTGGTGTGGTAATAAAAAAACGGCATCCATCCCACTAATAAAAAGACGGGGAAATGAATAAAGAGCGGCTTAAGGTGTGGGGGCAGGTCGTTTTGCTCGTTTTTGTGCTCTACGTATTTCTGGTCAGTATTGGTCTGATGGGAGGGGCCTTTAATCTCTTTGGCAACGATTTGGCCAAGCAACTCATTGAAACAACCTCAAACCCACTTGTGGGTTTTTTTATTGGCATTCTGGCGACGACATTGGTGCAAAGTTCGTCGACTACAACATCTATAACCGTGGGGTTGGTGGCCGCCGGCGCCTGACTATTCAGGGGGCCATTCCCATTGTCATGGGGGCTAATATCGGCAGCAGTGTCACCAATACTTTAGTGTCGATGGGGCACATTACCCGCAAGGAAGAATTTAAACGAGCTTTGGCCGAGGCGACGGTACACGATTTTTTTAACGTGATGTGCGTTATAATTTTGCTGCCCGTAGAAATGGCCTTTGGCTACCTCGAATGGCTTTCGCAATATGTGGCCGCTGTCTTTGAAGGGGCGGGGGGCATGAAGTTCGCAAGTCCTATTATGATGGCGGTGACACCGGCTGTGGATTTGCTGCTGGATTTAATGGATAATAAAGGCACATTGTCCCTGATCGTCGCCTTAGTTTTTATGTACCTCTCGTTAACAATACTGTGGACACTTTTTCGATTTTGAGCGGATTTTTGTAAGGTTGAAATTCGTAAGTGATTATTTATCAACAAGTTGAAAATTTTAATATGTATTTGCATAAGCTGTTATTTATCAATGGCTTACAGCGGGTGTCCGCGGTGTTGGTTGAAGTTTTTAGTAACTCTTGCGCGGGGATTAGTGGTACAGCGATCGGGATGATATATAAATCAATACCTTTTGGGGGCGGCGCCAATGACCCTGCTTTTTGGCGTAGTGCTGATCGTATTGCTATAGAGCAGTTCAATCACCACATCTATTATTGTGCTGTTAATAGGGGCGGGCATTTTTTAACCTTGGAACATGTGTTCCCCTTTACGCTGGGGGCCAATATTGGAACTACGGTAACCGCCATGTTAACCTCGTTGTCTACCGGCAGCCTCGCTGCTGTAACGGTGGCCTTTTCTCATCTGCTCTTTAATATCAGCGGTATTCTACTGATTTATCCTCTACCGCCGATACGGCAAATCCCTCTAAATATGGCTCTGGGCTTGGCAAGGCTAACCAGTAAATCGAGGATATACGCCGTAGTATACGTGGTATTGGCGTTCTATTTACTCCCCTTAATTTTGATTTTCCTAGGGAGGTAGGCATGTTTAAAGAGATTATAAAAAAAGAAGTGAACTGCGTCGATGTGCGGGGCCGGGATGAGGTCGGCTATACCAGGTGAATGGCAACGCGGAAATAGAGTGAGACGATAAATAATTACTTAAGTAAGCTTGTATTTAGATTATTAACGAGTGAAAGTAAATATTTAATCAAAAAATAACTATGAGACCTAGACCAGATTTATTAACGGAAGCGAGCTTAGCCGAGTTGGAGGTATACCAATTAACCACAGAGGAAAGTGTGCCCAATTCCCACATTTATATGGAGGCACAAATTTTCACCCCCGACTCCCAGCGCCTGGTTCTGCATCGTTCAGCCCACCCCCACGGTTCCGATCCGCGCGACCCAGAACATCAATATCTCGTATGTGACCTAGGAAATGGCGGAGAACTGACGCCGATTACGCGAGAATTGGGCGCTACGGCACCGTCTGTGTCGCCCGACGGGGAGACGCTTTACTACTTTGTCGACGAGACGCGTGTGGGTGGGGGCAGGTTGTCCCTCAAACGAGTCGGCATGGACGGCGGGGAAAGCGAGGAAATAGTGGTAGTAGACACCCCATTGTCAGGTACTCGTTTTCGTCCAAGTCGACCCTATCCCCTGTCTACCATCTCTTCTGACGGAAAGCGCCTGGCGATATCCGCATTTTTAGGCGACGGAATGATCGAAAACGCGCCCTGGGGTTTATTGGTTTTTGACGTAGAACGAGCGTCGGTAGAACTCATCCTCCAGGGCCAGACCTGGTGCAATGTACACCCGCAGTACTGCCGGTCTTTAGACTCGGAGGATAAGCGCGATCTACTCATCCAAGAAAATCACGGCAATAAATGCGATCCCATGGGAGTTAACGAAAAGCTCGTAGGGGGGGAGGGCGCCGATATACACGTCATTCGCGACGACGGCAGCGATTTTCGCAATATGCCTTGGGGGCGGGACGGAAATGAGTTTTGCCAGGGGCACCAGTGTTGGATCGGTCGCACGACAAGAGCAATTACCAGTACGGGTACGCGTCAGCCCCGTAGCGAACAGCTTATTGAGGGGCGGGCGGCGCAGCACGCTGGACATATGGGGGCAACTACGCCAGGGGGACAGCGCAACGACCTTTCCAGAATTCTCCCCCATCCCAATTTTTACCACTTTGCTACCGATATTGCGGGGCGGTATTTTATTTCAGATGCCGGCCCTCTCGATCGCGGGGGATCTATTTATCTGGGCCTTTTGGAAGAGGACAAGACGCGTCCGCTGCAAGACATGACATTTCTATTAAACCCACAGTCTTCATGGCAAAAAGGCTCCCATATTCACCCGTTTCTCTCGCCAGATGGCAAAAAGGGGTTTTTCAATTCGGATGAGAGCGGATTGCTTCAGGCGTATATGCTATGCGGTTGGTAGCAATTGCAAGAGATGGCTTCATAAATATAATGCGAACCTCAGTTCACATTTCTTTTCTAAATTTAAATCTTTCAATTCATCATAGTTGATATATGCCCGGTCTTTTTCTTGCAATTGACATTGGGGGAACCACATATAGTGTGGCACTGATCGATGAGAATGGGCGCATTAAGAAAAAACAAGCCGGTACTACCAAGCGTGCGGGCGGCGCAAGCTGGATGATTGAAAAGGTGACGGAAAACGCGAGTGCAATGGCTGAGGCCAGTGGGGTCCTTGCCTGTGGTATTGGTTTTGGGGGGCCTGTTGATTATGCTGAACAGCACGTCATGTCCTCTACGCATGTATCGGGTTGGGAAGACGTGCCACTGGCGCGTATAGTTGAGCGGGAAATTAACATGCCTGTTGTAATTGAAAACGACGCCAACGTAGGTGCTTTGGGGGAGTATACTTTTGGTGCGGGCAAGGGGTGCACTCATATGGTGTATTATACCATTAGCACCGGAATAGGCGGGGGGATTGTGGCGGACGGGCAAATTTACCGGGGCGGCAACGGTAATGCTGGCGAATTGGGCCATATTGCCGTTACTGAAAAAGGTCCTTTGTGCGACTGCGGCAATAGGGGATGTTTAGAAGCGCTGTGTTCGGGAAAGTCCATAGGAAAGCGGGCTTCGCAACTGGTGAGCAAGCACCAGCGCCGGGGGCGCTACTTGCGTTGTTTGGCAAAAGGGAGCGATGTCGAAGCTAAAAACGTATTTGACGCAGCGCGCGACGGCGATGTTTTGGCCGGTGAGATAGTCGCAGAGACCTGTAAATATTTGGGCATGGGGGTGGCAGCCGCGATGAATGCATTGGCGCCGCAGCGTATCGTAATAGGCGGAGGAGTGAGTCGTGCCGGGAGGGTGTTATTTGAACCGTTGCGGTGTCAGGCTGCTCGTTTTACCATGCCGGTACACCGTGGGCATCTACACATAGTACCGGCCCAACGCAAGGATAACTCGGTCTTAATAGGAGCCGCCGCACTCGCTATGGGCTTATTAGGCTGATTTAAATCAACATAGTGAAAGATTTAAGGGCGATGAGTTGACATGAGGATATTAATAACTGGAATAACTGGACGTATTGGGGCTAACCTCGCTGCCGCTTTGGTGGGGCTTGGGCATCGGGTGCGGGGGCTGGTATGGGCTAGAGATCGCAGAGTGGAGAAATTGGAAGGGCTTGGGGTGGAATTGCTGGAGGGGTCACTGACGGATATGGGCGAAGTGCAGCAAGCGGTGGACAATATGGAAGCGGTATACCACCTGGGGGCTGCTTTTCAGGGCGGCGGGCCTTTCACCGAAGAGGAATATTTTGAAATTAATGTGCGCGGCACCTTTAATATGCTGGAAGCGGCCCGAGCGCAGAAGGTAGAGCAGTTTGTTTTTGCCAGCAGTGACGCGCTGTACGAGAAATACATTCCCGGTGGTATGGCAGAGCCGATTACCGAAGAAACGCCCAGGAGGGCACGCGGGGCTTATGCGCTGACTAAGGCATTGGGGGAAGAAATGTGCACGGGGTATTGGTTGGGCCACTCTTTGCCAACTACGGTATTGCGTTTTGCTATGGTGATGGGGGGGGAAGAAGTGCTCAATTTCCCCCAATTTTATTTAAGCCGTATAAAAGACGGGCATCCGGAGTTGGCTGAATTATGGGAGGGGGAGGAGCGCCTTGTTATACTCAAAGATATGCAGGGCCGATATTTTAAAAAGCACGTTGCCGATGTGCGCGATATTGTGCACGGCTGCCTAAGCGCACTGGGGAAGGAGAGGGCGTTTGGCGGAATTTTTCAACTGGGAGGGCCCGCGGCATTTACCTGGGATGAAGCCGTTTACCGGCTCAGCGAAATCCTCCGCATACCTCACGTAGAAGTGGAGGTATCTGGCCCGCCTACTTTTTACGAGTTTGATCTAGACAAAGCGAGTCGCTTGCTGAGTTTTCACCCCCAATACGATATCGTGCGCATGATTGTAGATGCACTGAGTTTGCAAAGGGGAGAGGATATTGGCGTTTTGCCGACCTGACAACGTATTGCCGGGCGGCGCCATTTTGGCGATATTTTCGGCCGATTAGAAAGGGACCAACCGATTATGGCAGATAAGGAAACTTTAAAAAATAGGGTCTGTGAAGTTATAGATCGCCACCAAGAACAGATTGTGGGATTGGGCGAAAGTATAATGGACGACCCCGAATTGGGGTTTAAAGAACACAATACGGCCCAGCGTGTAAAAGATATACTCAACGAATTGGGCTTGCCCTTTGAGGACGAGTTAGCCCTCACCGGGGTGAAGGCTGTATTGCAGGGGAAGAAACCGGGCCCCACAGTTGCCCTAATGGGAGAATTGGATTCGTTAATTTTGCCCGATCACCCCCGCGCCAACGCCGCAACAGGGGCCGCCCACGCCTGTGGCCACAATGCTCAAATTGCAGGGCTGATGGGGGCCGCAATCGGACTGTCAAAGGCCGGAGTTGCCGAGCATTTGAGCGGCAATATAGTTTTTTTTGCCGTGCCGGCCGAAGAGTACGTTGAAATAGATTACCGCATCGGTCTGGTAAAGGAGGGCAAAACTACATTTTTGGCCGGTAAACCCGAACTAGTAAAGCTGGGGCATTTTGCGGATGTGGACATGGCGGTGATGATCCATACCAGCAGTCCCCAAATGATCGACAACCCCGTTGGGGTGGGGGCTTCCTCTAATGGGTTTTTGGCCAAAAGCGTTCGCTTTCTAGGCAAGGCGGCCCACGCCGGGGTTTCACCCGAAAAGGGGGCCAATGCGTTGAGTGCGGCACAACTTGCGCTCAACGCCATAGACGCCCAACGCCCGACTTTTCGCGACGAGGACTGCGTGCGCGTGCATCCCATCATTACCAAAGGCGGCGATATTGTCAACATTGTGCCGGCGGAAGTGCGCATGGAGACTTACGTGCGGGCAAAAACGCAAAAAGCCATCGAGGATGCGGCGCACAAGGTAGACCGCGCTTTAAAGGGGGCGGCATTGGCATTGGGGTGCCAAGTGGAAATTGAGACGGTTCCGGGATACATGCCGCTGGATAACAACAGCGAGTTGAGCCAACTTTTTAAAGAGAATGCCAAAGGTCTATTTGGCGCAGACGCCTATAAAGATTACCCGCATAGCGGCGGTTCGACAGACGCCGGCGACCTCAGCCAAGTGATGCCAGTACTGCACCCGGCCATGACGGGAGGAAGGGGTTTTTTACACGGCGTCGATTGGCACATTGGCGAACCGGAGCAGGGGTATTTGGCTCCGGCCAAGACGCTGGCGATGATGGCTGTCGATTTATTGGCAGAAGGGGCTGTGCATGGCATAGAGATTAAAGAGGAGAACCGGCCCGCCCTAACCCAAGAACAATATATAAAATTGCAGGAGCAGATTTTTAATCGGGAGGTTTTCGACGGGGCCAGCGCCGCGTCGCTTTAACAAGGGAGGATTAGCTATGCGATTGGGATTGGTCACTTACAATCTCGGCAAAGAATGGGGCATTGAGACCATTATCGCCCATTGCGAAGAGACGGGTTTTGAAGGGGTTGAATTGCGCACTACGCACGCCCACAAGGTCGAAGTGGAGTTGAGTGTCGAGCAGCGCGACCAGGTGAAACAGCGTTTTGCCGATTCCAATGTGGAAATTGTCGGACTGGGCAGCGCTTTTGAATACGATGCTGTAGATGCCGAAGAAGTGCGTCAAAATATCAAGGGAACCAAAGAGTATATTAAGCTAGCGCACGATTTGGGAGTACCCGGGGTCAAAGTGCGACCCAATAAGATACACGTAGACGAAGGGGTGCCCATAGAACAAACCCTTGAACAGATTGGCCTGGCGCTGCGCGAGTGCGGCGATTTCGGTGCAGAACACGGCGTGCAAGTGCGCTTGGAGGTACACGGACGCGTCACTAGTGAACCTCCGCATATTCGCACTATTCTAGACCACGCTGATCACGACAATGTGTACGCCTGCTGGAATTCAAATATGACCGATATAATCGATGGTAGTATCGATGCAAACTTTGAATTATTAAAAGACAAAATAGCCTTAGTTCACATCACCGAACTTTGGACTGAATATCCCTGGAACCGCCTCTTTGAATTATTGCAACAATCTAGTTATCAGGGCTTTTGTCTAGCCGAAATACCCGAGAGTGACGACCCAGTGCGTCTGATGCATTATTACCGAGCTCTATGGCGAGCTCAGACTGGGCTGTAAGAGGAGCCTTCCAATGCCGGAAATCGCCTTTATCAATAGCAAATTTATGCCTCTTGAAGAAGCGGTAGTTCCCATAGAAGACAGGGGGTACCAATTTGCCGACGGAGTGTACGAAGTTGTGGCTACCTACCACGGTAAACCCTTTGCTATGGCCCCCCACCTTAAACGCCTACAGCGCAGCCTCGAAGAAATTCGCATAGATCTAGATATAGATGTGTACGGTTTGGAGGGACTGGTAGAAGAGGGAATTCGGCGTGGCGGTTTTGCAGAGACGCTGATTTACATTCAAATTACACGCGGCGTTGCGGCTCGCCGCCACGACTATCATCAGACCTCCATGCAACCCACCGTGGTCATGACCATAAAAGAGTTGCACCGCCCTCAAGCAGATCTGTACACAAACGGCGTGCGACTGATTACGGCTGACGATCAGCGCTGGAAGCGCTGTGATATCAAGACTATTGCACTGTTACCCAATATTCTGGCCAAGCAAGCTGCAGCAGAAGCAGGGGCTTTTGAAGCGCTGCTCATCGACGCGAAAGGACAGGTGACCGAAGGTTCATCTACAAGCGCTTTTTGCGTGCGCGACGGAGTTCTATGGACTTCGCCGCAGGGAGCCCATATCCTCCCGAGTATTACTCGAGGCATTATACTCGATGTGGCCCAACAATTAGAAATCCCAATTCGGGAAGAATTCTCCACTCTGGAGCAATTTATACGAGCAGACGAAGTTTTTATCTGCGGCACTTCAACCGAATCTCTACCGGTCGTGCAAATCGACGATCATATCATCAATTCCGGCGCACCCGGTCCCATCACCCAAAAGATAAGGGAGCAGTTTCTCAAAAATCTTCCCTAAGCCTTATCCCTAGTAATACGATCTTAGACTTAAACACAACAGAGTCAAATAATAAAAAAAGGCGGACACCTTTCAGGTGTCCGCCTTTAAAAATTACTGGTAGGCTTTCTAATGCATGACAACCAGTTTGAGTTCGGTCATTTCCTCAACCGCATAGCGCGGCCCTTCTTTACCCATACCGCTGTCCTTAAAACCGCCGTAAGGCATTAAGTCCGCGCGCCATACCGTCCCCCAATTGATGTGAATATTCCCCGAATTCACCTCGTGGGCAAATTTGAGAGCCCAATCGATATTTTGGGTAAATACAGAAGCGCTCAGTCCGTAGTTGCTGTCGTTGGCCATAGCAATGGCATGGTCAATGTCGTCAAAGCGGGTGATGGCCACGGCCGGGCCAAAGAGTTCATCGCGTGAAATGCGCATCTGTGGATCGACATCGGCGAGGATAGTGGGCTGGTGTACGCTGCCATCGCGGCCGCCGCCGGTTACCAGTTTGGCGCCCGCGTCTACGGCTTCGTGAATCCACTCGTTTACCCGCACCGCGTCGTCTTCGCGGACCATGGGGCCCACTGTGACCGCCTCGTCTAATTGATTGCCCGCCGTCAGCGCTTCAACCTTGGGGGTGAGGCCGTCGATGAAATCGCCGTAGACTTTGTCGTTGACCAAAACGCGTTGGGTGGAGATGCAAACCTGGCCGGCATTGGCATAACCGGTAGTGGCGGTGGCAGCGGTGACCTTTTCCATGTCGGCATCGGGCATAACTATGAGCGGGGCGTTTGAACCCAACTCCATGGTCACCTTTTTGAGGCCGGCGGTTTGGCAGATGTGCTCGCCCACATCGCGGCTGCCGGTGAAGCTGATTTTGCGCACCCGAGAGTCGGCCGAAAGGGCGTTGCCAATGGCGCCGCCGCCGCCGGTTATGCATTGAATGGCCTCTGGTGGGACACCGGCTTCGAGCATTATCTCGGTCAATTTGAGGGCGGAAAGCGGCGTGTCGCTGGCCGGCTTTATTACCACGGCATTGCCCGCCGCCAGGGCGGGACCGGCTTTGTGACACACTAGATTGAGCGGGAAATTAAATGGCGTAATGGCCACCACTACGCCGCAGGGCACGCGCAGCGTAAAACCGAATTTACCGGCACCATTGGAAGCCCCGTCCAGGGGGATGACTTCGCTGGTGAGGCGTTTGGCTTCTTCGGCCGCCAAAGTGATTGTTTCTTGGGCGCGAGCGGCTTCACCCACACCTTCGGCGAGTATTTTACCCTCTTCGGTGGAGATAATGCGGCCGAGTTCGTCGAGGCGTTCGGTAATGATTTCTGAGGCTTTGTGAAGGATTTGGTAGCGTTCGTAGGCCGGAATTTTTGCCATGATCTCGGCCCCTCGTACGGCGGTGGCCAGTGCCGTGTCTACGTCTTCGACGGAGGCGCGGGGGACGGTGTCATACACCGAACCGTCAAAGGGGTTGAGAACTTCTATCTTATCGTCTCTATCGACCCACTGGCCGCCGATGAACATTTTCATGATGGTTAATCCTTGGTTTGAGGTTGTAAAACTCCGCTCGTATTTTGTTTAAACTGTGGTAAACTTTAAGCTCACTGTCAAGATTAACTTATAAGTCTTTGGCGCAGCGCACCCCTTGGTTGGGATTTTTGACGCTGGGGGAGCCATAGCTCCGCGTGGCAATGCGAATTTGCCAGCGTTCGGAGTAATAGGAGCCGCCCTTTATTACCTTGCGATTGCCGCCGCCGGGGCCCTGTGGATCTTGGGCTCCTTCGCTCTGTTCATAATACTTGCCGCCGGCATGCCAATCATGTACCCATTCGTTGGCATTGCCAGACATATCCAAAATGCCAAACGGACTGGCCCCATCTATATATGATCCCACGGGAGCCGAAAAGTCAAAACTGTCTGCACCTTTGCCCTCTGTGGGGTCGTAATTGGCGCGCCAAATGCCGTCGGCATAAGGCGCCTCATCGCCCCAGGGATATATGCGGTAGGTGTCTGGGCCACGCGCGGCGTACTCCCATTCGGCTTCGGTGGGCAGGCGTTTGCCGGCCCATTTGCAATAGGCGTAGGCGTCAAACCAGTTGAGGCCCACGGCCGGTTGATTTTCGCCCAGGAGGTCAGACCCCACGGCAGGATCTTGTTCGTGGCCAATGTTCTTGGGTTGATCAGGGTGGTCGACGTCGAGATCTGGAGATTGCTCTAAGGCGGTCAAAAAGCGGTGGTATTGGGCGTTGGTAACTTCGTATTTGTCCATGTAAAAGGTTTTTATTTTAACTGTGTGAACGGGCTGTTCGGCAATAATGTGGAGGTAGTTTTTTTGGGGATGGTCGGCTACTTCTTCTTTGGTGCCACCCATGAGAAACTGGCCCTCATTAATGAGGAGCATCTCTCCTCCATCTTCTGTTTTGATACTTGGGTCTGGGCCGCAATGTACGAGAAAAAATCCAGCGGCAACTGCAATAGCAGAGTACATCAAAGTCCGTCGGTTGAGCATTGCTCAGCTATACTCCTTGTGAATTAAATTAATGACTGCAATGAACAATAATGAGAATCTGAAAGTAGCTAGTGGTTCCCATATTGGGCTATTTGGCTCTTGCCAATGCGGTCTGCTTAGCGCAAATGACGGTGAGAGAGCCGTCTTCGCAAGCGGGGCTGGCAGTAATTCTAATACCGCCGCCAAACCAGGTGGCGGTTAAGTTGGCCAAAAATGTGGGCATGGGCAAAATCTGCGATTTTAAAGCTTTGATCAATTGAACAGAAAATATAGTTGGGCAAAGTGGAGCAGACAAGGAGAGAGATGTTAATATCAATACTGTGGACACTTTTTCGATTTTGAGCGGATTTTTGTAAGGTTGAAATTCGTAAGTGATTATTTATCAACAAGTTGAAAACTTCAGTATCTATTTGCCTAAGCCGTTATTTATCAATGGTTTACAAAAAGTGTCCACAGTA
>CAXGRO010000058.1:0-14821 GCA_964012055.1 uncultured bacterium | reverse complement strand
GGTTGGCAAACTCTACCAGACCTCGGTCTCCTGCAGCGATCCCGACGGCGACCCCTTGTTCTACACCCTATCCCAAGCAGCCGCCGGCATGCGCCTCAATCCCGTCTCCGGCGCCTTGCAGTGGACGCCAACCCCCAGCAATTTGGGGCCCGTTCCCCTGCGCCTAGATATACGCGACGGCCACCACAAAACCACACTCGCCTGCACCTTGCGGGTGTTAACACCCGCTGCCAAACCGATCCCCTCGTCCCGCCTGCAGTTGTTCAACATCCCCAACCCGTTCAACGCAATGACGACCATCTCCTTCTACCTGCCCAACACTCAGCCCACCCCCACTTCGGCACAGATCTACAATATGGCGGGCCAGCACGTCTACACCTTGTTGCGCCAGCACCTCCATCCCGGCTGGCACCAGTTAACCTGGCGCGGCATCGACAGCGTCAGTCGGCCTGTCGCTTCTGGCCTCTACCTCTGCCTTCTCGCCCACGGCCCGCACCGCCATATCACCAAACTCCTCTTGCTGCGCTGATATAAAAAAAGCCCTACCCCGATACCGGGGTAGGGCCGCTAACAAGGCTGGGCGTTTTATTTTTTATTATACGCTTCTTTAAATGCGTGCGCCAATTCGCGCAGCGTTTGGGCGTGCGCCAGATCGGTCGTTTGTTTGCATTTCATGGCCGCCTTCATCATCTTGTGCAACAACACCAGCTGTTCGGTATAGGCCGCAAACGCCGCCGCGTCTTCCTCATTGGGCACCTTCAAACGCTGCGTCATAAAATACTGGGTGACCACCTCGCGGATGCGGTCGGCGTGGAGTTCCTTATTGTTAACCCAGCGCGTCAATTGGTTGATATTGCCTACATCGCCCGACAACTCTTTGATTTTGTTCATGGATTTTTCGATAGTGGCGATATCCTCGTCGATTGCGGAAAAGCGCAAATCGTCTCCGTAGATACCGCAGGGGATCTCGCAGTGCGCCCGCAACGACACTGTGGTGGATAAACAACCGAGTAACGAAAGCAAAACAATCCATCTCGTGCGCATGGGATAACCTCCAACGGCAAAAATTAAACAAATCAGGCCCCGACGAAAGCTCGCCGGGACCCGTTTCTTGGTTTGTGTTTGTTTGGAATTAGGCCGACTTATTTTCTCGCGTCAGCTGGCTGATCTGGTCCCTTATTTTGGCCGCCTCTTCGTAGGCCTCCTCTGAAACGAGGCGGTTGAGCTGCGCTTCCAACTTCTCCAATTCGCTCAACTCCTCTTCCAGTTTCGCTCCTATCTTTTTCTCCAACTTCTCTTCCAGTTTCTCTTCCTCCCGCTCCTCCAAATCCAGTTCCTCTTCCAATTGTTCTTCCGCTTTTGCAGCCAGCAACTCGGCCAGCATCTCGCCGTCGATTTCTCCCTTGGCACCCAACCCTTTCATCGCCCTGCCCGCCTCCTGCATTACTTCTGGACTAATGTAGATATCGACGTCCATCAGCGTCGACAAAATCATGCCGTCGCTCGGTCGACAATCCAAGTAAACCGCTCGCCCTTCCAGCTGAATTAACATATAGGCGTGGAAAATGCCGTCTTTGAGGGTGTGGATAACCAATTGCCGCACCTCGCCCTTCATCTCTTCGATCAAATTTTGCAGTAGATTGTGCGCCAGCGGACGCTGGCTCAATGTTTTCTTGTGCATGGCGGTGTACAGTACTTGTCCTTCAAATTGGCCAATTGTTATGGGCACGACGCGGTCTTCGCTGTCCTTTAGCAGTACGAGGAAGGTTTCCATAAGCTGGCCCAATTTATCGGGGTCGGCTACCGGATATAGGCCGTGAATTTCGACCGGAATCAAATGGTTGTCGCCTTTTCCCGATCTGCCGTCATCGCCCCTCTTCTTCAACATAAGTACCCGCCTGTAATTACCAGCGGCCGCCGCGCTGAGGCGACCGGACTGTGGTGGATTTTGTATCTTCAAATATATCCTTTCTCAAACAATTATCAAGAAGAACTTGCCGCCGGCTCTATATCAAACCCCGCTCTTTTAAACTCAGAAAATCGGTGCTGCCAATAACAATATGGTCGAGAATGTCAATGCCCATAATTTCGCCCGCTTTGACCAGGCGCCGGGTCAGGTCGATGTCGTCCTGGCTAGGCGACACATCGCCGGAAGGGTGGTTGTGCGCCAAAACGATGCTGGCCGCCGTGTAACTGCACCGCCATATAGAACACCTCGCGCGGGTGCACTATGGACGCCGACAGGCTGCCAATGGAAATGATCTCTTTGTGGATGACCTGGTTCCGGGCGTTTAAGTAGAGGCAGAGAAAATATTCCTTGCGCTGGTCTTTAATTTCGGATAGCAGGGGCAACGCGTCTGCCGGACAGGAAATAACCGGCGCTATGCCCAAACCCTCCTGCAGGGCGCGGCGGGCCAACTCAAACGCCGCCACCAAAACGCTGGCCTTGGCTTTTTCCACCCCTTTCAACATGGACAATTGACGCAAATCCATTTCCAGCAACTCTTCTTTGGCACGGACGTCTATAATGCGCTGCGCCACTTCTAGCACATGGCTGCCCTTATAACCTGTGCCTAAAACGATGGCCAGCAGTTCGTGGTCCTTGAGGGCTTCGACGCCGCAGCGGGCCAGGCGCTCGCGCGGCAAATCCGCCGCCGCCACGCCGGTTATGGGCGATGCCTTGGGGGACGGACTGCGCTCAGCTATTCTAGCGCCGTCCATCCCGTCTTCGTTTACCGGAATAAACATAGAGACCTCCTGTTGAAGGCGTATTGTATCGCGCCAGAAACGCGGCTGTCACCCTAGAGAGACAGCTGCCCGTCTCCGCTCTCTGGACGCGCGGTTTGCCTCCGGTAGACAAGCAGATTCCATGCCATATTGCTTGCCCGCTGCCCACCCCCCGCCTATATTTTCCACCACTTCTGTTTGACCGCGGTCCCCCGTGCCCGCCAACGCCCATTCACGCTTAAACAAGCGGATGTCTTCGCCCATTTCCACACTCCAGAGTCGATCTCACTACCGCGCTTTAGCACCCGTGCTGGCGGGCGTGCTGCTAGGACTGGCCTTCCCCTGCCACCCACAGCACCCGCTGGCCCTGCTATTCAACCCGGCCTGGGCATATGTCGCTTTACTGCCTTTGCTGGCGCGTCTGCAGGGTGACCGCTTTAAAGAGGGGTTTAAAGCCGGATGGCTCACCGGCGCTTGCTTTAATCTAATCGGCCTCTACTGGGTAGCTTACACCCAGGGGGGCGGGCCGGCCGTGGTTGGCGGCACTGTGCTTATGGCCGCTTATCTGGGTCTCTACACCGGCCTTTTTGCTGGATTTTACCAATTGTTAGTGCGGCGCTGGGGCAACCGCGCCGTCCTCACCACCCCCTTCCTGTGGACGGCACAGGAATACCTGCTTTCGCTGGGCGAATTGGGTTTCCCCTGGATGCTCTTGGGCCACAGCCAGGCCGGCATTCCTGCCTTAATCCAATACGCCGCTTTCACCGG
This sequence comes from uncultured bacterium, assembly GCA_964012055.1. Taxonomy (GTDB): domain Bacteria; phylum Latescibacterota; class UBA2968; order UBA8231; family UBA8231; genus CAXGRO01. The sequence continues at coordinate 11,326 of CAXGRO010000058.1, read as the reverse complement.
GGTCTACGGCATTACCTTTTGGGTGGTGCTGGTCAATGCCGTGCTCTACTTATTGCTCAGCGCGACGCCGCAACTGCGGCCGCGCCTGGTCGCAGGCGGTGCCTTGGGCCTTTGTTTTGCCCTGCCCTGGTCCTACGGCGCCACCGTCATCCCCACTGCCACCGGCAGCGGCGGCGCGCGCGTGGCACTAATCCAACCCAACCTCACCCTGGCAGAGAAATGGGGCAGCGGCGGCCTGGAACGCAGCTTTACTGCCCTGGAAACCCTGTCGCGCCAAGCCGCCGCCAGCGACCCACACCTGCTGGTATGGCCCGAGACCGCTCTGCCCTGCTACCTGCAATTGCGCCCCGACTGCCATAACCGGGTCCGCAACCTGGTTGAGGAATTGCAAATTCCCTTGCTCACCGGCGCTTCCGACTACAATTTTGAGCGCCGCGAGCCCTACAATTCCGCCTTTTTCTTTTTTCCCGGGCAAGACAGCGTGCAATCCTACGCCAAAATGCACCTAGTCCCTTTTGGCGAACGCACCCCTTTTCGCGACCGCATCCCCCTGCTGCGCGACATCGACTGGACCGCCCTAACCGGCGATTTGGGGCCGGCCGAATTTTCACCGGGCGCCGCGCCCACCATCTTTGCCCACCCCCAAACGCCCTTTGCCGTGCTCATTTGTTTTGAATCGGTCTTTCCCGATTTGGTGCGACGCAGCGTACGGCAAGGAGCCCGACTGCTGGTCAACATTACCAACGACTCGTGGTTTGGGCGCACCGCCGGCCCCTACCAGCACGCCCAATTGGCCATAGTGCGCGCCGTAGAAAACCGCACTGCCATCGCCCGCTGCGCCAACACCGGCATTTCACTCTTCGTCGATCCCTACGGCCGCACATCCCAAGCCACCGACCTCTTTGTGCCGGCCTTTCGCGTCGGCGATCTGCCTGCCAACGACCACACAACCTTCTACACCCGCCACGGCGACCTCTTTGCCCAGGCTCTGCTGGCCGCAACCTGCGTCTTGCTCCTGGTCGCCCGTTTTTCTCCATCGAGATCGGTATGAGCGATCCACAACAACCCCAGGAAAACCCGGATCTGCCCGTCCAGAGCGGCTCGACTCAACTGCAACAGCCCGCAAAGGGAAAAACAGTTGAAATGCCCTTTCTCGACCACCTGGAAGAATTGCGCTGGCGCCTGATCAAAGCCCTGGCCGCCGTCCTGGTAGGCGCCATTTTCTGCTACGCCTTTGCCGACCCCGTCCTCACCGTGCTCACCTACCCCTACTACGACGCCGTCCGCAGTCTCGATTCGGCCAGCGCCCCCAGCGCCGTACAAGCCGTCCGCGACCTCATCGACCGCTGGACGGGCCACGCTGCCGCGCCCACTGATCCGGTGCAAGAGACCATCGACGGCCTACCCGCCAACCGCAAACTCCAGGCGCTTCGCCCGCTCACCATTTTCTACCTGGAACTGCAAATCGCCCTAATGGGCGGCTTTGCTTTTGCCCTGCCCATCGTCTTTTTGCAACTCTGGCGTTTTATCGCCCCCGGCCTGCTGGCGCGCGAAAAAAGCCTGGTCCTGCCCATTGTCTCTCTCAGCACTATCTGCTTCCTCATCGGCGCCTCCATCGCCTATTGGATCGTCCTTCCCCTGGGTCTGCGCTTCTTCCTGGGCCTGGAATCCGCCAACACTACGTCACAATGGGCCGTCGACGAATACATCAGCTTCGTCCTCAAACTGCTGCTGGGCTTCGGCGTCGTCTTCCAAATGCCCGTCCTCGCCCTCTTCCTCTCCCGCATCGGCCTGCTCACCGCCGACTACCTGCGCCGGGTCCGCCGCTTTGCCATTGTCATCGTCCTGGTGATGGGCGCCTTCTTCACTCCCCCCGACCCCATCTCCCAGGTACTCATGGCCTTCCCCCTCCTCATCCTCTACGAAATTAGCATCTGGATCTGCCGCATTGCCGGCAAAAAACCACCCCCAGAAGAGACATAAAAAAATCCGCTGTCTGCAGACAGCGGAGTAATATCAATTGTATTTTGAAAGGCTATAAATAAGCTTTGCCTGGGACGCGGTATGGGGGGAACCGTCCCTACCAGAACCAATACTAACACTCCCTAAAAATTGCGTACCAACCCCACATGGGTCCTCACATTGCTGGCATTAATCAACGCGTCCCACTTAATCCCCCGCTGATACCCCCCTTCAACCAGCCAACTCCACCCCCCATCCCCCACAGGCACCTGTACCCCCCCCCTTAAATTTGCTCCCACCTCATTGCCCGAATCCTCCGCCGTCGGCGGCGCATCCCAACTCAATTGATGCATGCCCAACCCCAAACCCAAATAGGGACTGGCCAACGCCTTACCACGCAGTATGTAGTGCAGATCCGCTTCCAGCGAAAGCTGGGTTACGTCGCCGGCTCCCAACACCTCGCCTGAAATTCGGTAGGTAAAATTTAAACGCCACTTTTCCCCAAAGACATTGCTTAGCCGCACGCCTAGGCCGGCACCCCCGGTTTCGCCAACACCCACCAGACTATTGCCAAAATAGCGCAAATCCGTCGTCGCTTTGCTCCAATCGCCGCCGGCGAGAAAAACAATAGACCTGGAACTGACCGACCGCTCCGTCTTCTTAGATTTGCGCGCCATCGACATCTCTACGCCCATCCCGCCCATCTCTTGCCAGACTTCGCTGGAAACAGCCCGTTGCAATACTTCGAATTCCTCCCCTTCGACCTGGTAAATGATTTCGGCAATGCTGAACTCCTCAAAGAGGCGAATAATCCGCACATCGCCTATCTCGCTGTAGGATTCCCCATCCTCTTCTGCGTGCAAGACCATATAGGCCTGTCCAATCCTAGCCCCCTTATGGGCGCCGGCGTCGAGATAGACCAGAGAAGGAGTCACCTTGATCACGTAGGACATCTCTTCTGCTGCGGCTGCGCCGGCCAGCAATCCCAGGGTACACAATGTGATGGTCAAACGTCTCATAGTGTCCCTATTCTTCCTCGTCATCCTCGTACTCTTCGAAGTCATCGTCGTCCAGCAAATCGTCGGAGCCGCGGAAAATCCTGTCGTAGAGGACAAAAACAGCCATCACTACAAAAAGCAACACCACGCCGCCCATCATCCACGTCGACGAGTACCATGCCGCTTCCTCCTCGGCACTCTCTTCCCCACCCTCTGCGCTAGGCTCGGTCTCTTCTTCTTCCTCCCAGCTTATCTCTTCTTCCTCGTCGCCGCCCCAGCCCTCATCCTCTGCCTCTTCCTCCATCACCATTGGACTCTCTTCCTCCTCTTCCTCACCGCCCTCCATTGACCCCATTAGTTTATCCCACCATCCGGCCTCCTCTTCTTTTTTTACTTTCTCGGTCTTGTCTACCATTGCCAGCGGATCTGCCACCATGTCCATTTGCAGCGAGTCGCGCTCTACGTCAATTGTCAACGTCTTGCCGGCTACCTTAAATTTGACCTCCGCCTCGGGCGAATAGCGAATGGTGAATTCTTTCATGTTCTGGCGCTGGTATTCGCCGTTCATCACCGAAACCAGGCGCATGCGGTCTTCGTTCTGGCGCTCCTCCAAAGCGATGAGGCGCTCGTCGATAGATACCAGATACGACTTGATCGAGGTCAACTCTTCCCAGACCTGCTCGGCAAAAACCGGATAGCCTCTCGCCGCGTTGCTGCGCTTGCGGTTTTGCGCCACCCGGTCCTCGAGCTTTTTCATGCGCTGTATCATCTGGGGATCAGGCGCCTGCACCGCGGGGACGGGCGCCGCCACTTCGCGCTCGTACTCGGCCGTGTCGCGCGCCTGCGGCATGGAATACTGGCGCACCAGTATGGCCTGGGCCTGTCGCTCCTGCACTTCGACCACGCGGGCCAGGCCCACCGGCTCTTGGGGCACGCCCAGTACTTCCTCGGTGAGGGGGTGGACGATGGGGGCGCCCTGGCGCAAAAGCGTCACCTGGTCGCCCACCTCGAGCCCGTCCATGCGGCCGGCGCCCAAGATCACGCCTGTCGCCGCCTCATCGCGTTCGACGCGGATCACCATGGTCGACGCCAACTCGGCAACGACCGAGCCCGGGAGTAGGCTCAAATTGGCGATAACCACAATCCAGTATCTTTTGAACATGGGGAATCCGTCTCTCTTTTTGATGTCCTACCTAGAGGCTTTGGACACCGTAGTTCTGCAAAACCATCGATGGCGTAGCGCGGGAAGAGCGCGGCCATTTTTCGCGGCCGACTAGCCCAATGCCGCGGGCGTAATAAGAAGAATAGGCGCGCACGGCGCTGTCGTCCTGTTCTATCGGCCTAAAACGCGTTATCACTTCGATACAGGCTTCATAGCGCCGGCCCTCCACCACCAGGAAGGTGTCTACGGCGCTAATGTGTTTTTCTATGTGCAGCCCCTGGCTGCGATACACGTAGGGGCGACGCGGCGCGTTGAGCCCCAGTGGCACTACGTTGACCCCGCCGCCGTCGCCAATTTCAAAAATCTTGCCGTCCTGGCGGTAGGCCATGGTACCGTCGGTAAAGATGAATACATCGCGATTTTCCCAGCGCTCTTTGCGCTGGATCTGCCGCGCCAATTCGGTAACCACGCCGTTGGCCTGGTCCTCGCTGTGGTAGACCCAATAGCGCCCAACCTCTAGAGGATAGTGCGACCCGGCGTCTGATTTTTTGACTTTGTGGGCAACCGAACCGGTGACCACATGGGATTTTGGCTTAGCCTGCGGCGCGGCGAATATAGCCGTCTTAACCTCCTGCGGCACGGTAAATACACCGTACGCCTGCAACAGTCCCCAGACGGCCCAAACGATACAAAATGCGCTCGCCAAACCTACCAAATGCATTGCCATTGGTAGGCGGCTCCACCTCCCCTTATGTCTTTTCGCCATCTCTACCTCCTGCCTCCATATATCGGATAAATCACTTTAATCTTTATGTTTATATGAGGTTATGGTGTCTTAAAATTTCCCGTATACAAGATCTGGTATAAAAGAGTCGAACAATCACTTTGACAATACTAAAGACGATAACAAAAATCCACCTGGCGCGGCTCAATATTGGGTCCCTTGCAGTTTTTCCCTATATTTCCTGCTCCGCAACCCCTCTTTACCCACTCACTTGAGGAGCAGGGTCATGGCATCACGAAAAACGCGTATCGGCCTGATTGGCTACGGCCAGATCGGCAGAGCAGTACACCAGAAAATCGAAGAAGATTCCGCCAACGGTATGGAAGTGGTCTTTGTACACGATCAGGTCATCAGCGAAGCGACCGAACAATTGTCCGACGGCCTCTTTTTGGAGGACCTGAGCAATTTTGTCGACCGCACCCCCGACCTCGTCGTCGAAATGGCGCACCCCGACGTCACCCGCCAGTGGGGCACCACCATCTTGGAAAAAACCAATTACATGTTCATCTCGGTCACCGCCCTGGCCGACGCCGAGCTCGAAAAGGCCATAGAAGAAACCGCACACCGCTGCGACACCCGCGCTTTTGTGCCGCACGGTGGCGTGGTGGGCATGGATGCGCTGCTGGAAAACCGCGATGTATTGGAAGAAGTCCACGTCATCATGAAAAAACCGCCGCACAACGTCGACTGCGCCAACGCCGGCGTCGACCCCGACGACATAACCGAAGAAACCGTGCTCTACGACGGCCCCACGCGCGGCATCTGCCCCATTTTCCCGCGCAACGTCAACACCCACGCCGCCATCGCCTACGCCGGCATTGGCTTCGACCGCACCCACTCGCAGATGATCGTCAACCCCGAGTGGAACACCGCCATCGTCGAAATCGAAGCGCACGGGCCGGGGCTCGAACTGCGCGTCTCGCGCGAGGAGGGCATTACCGGCGTCACCGGCGCCAGCACCCCCGCGTCCATCTACAACACCGTGCAGATGATCGGCTCCACCGGACCGGGCATCCACCTGCGCTAAAACGCTTATGAAACCTTTTGCCCGCGTTCCCTCACAAATCCCGCGCTCGGGGATTCGCGAGATCATGGACCTGGCCTGGCGCACCAAAGACGTCATCCACCTCGAAGTGGGCCAGCCCGACTTTGACACGCCCGCCCACATTGTCGAGGCCACCTGCAATTATGCGCGCCAGGGCCACACCAAATACGTGCCCAACGCCGGCGTCGACCCCCTGCGCCAGGCCGTAGCCCGCTACCTCGAACGCAAAACCGGCGTGGCCACCGGCCCCGAGCACATCCTGGTCACCCCCGGCGCCGTGATGAGCGTGGCCACCGCCTTCATGGCCATTCTCGACCCCGGCGACGAGATTTTACTGCCCGACCCGGGCTGGCCCAATTACGCCATGGCCGTCTCTCTGGTACAAGGCTGCTCGGTCTTTTACAATCTGCGCTCGCAAAACGATTTCCTCCCCGATTTGCAGGAACTGGAAAACCTGGTCACCGCTAAAACCAAGATGATCCTGCTCTGCACCCCCTCCAACCCCACCGGCCAGGTCTACGACGCCGGCCTGATGCAGGGCCTGATGGACTTTGCCCGCCGCCACGACCTCTACGTACTGTCGGACGAAATCTACGGCGAGATCGTCTTCGACCAGCAACACGCCAGCGCCCTGCCGCACGACGACGACGGCCGCAGCCTCATTGTCACCGGCATGTCCAAGAGCTACGCCATGACCGGCTACCGCGTCGGCTTCACCCGCGCCAACCCCGACTACGTCGAATTGGCCGCCAAACTGCAGGAGCCTTTTGTCTCCTGCGGCAGCGGCTTTTCGCAACTGGCTTCGGTGGAGGGGTTAGACGGCCCTCAGGATTGCGTCGAGGAAATGCGCCTAGCCTACAAGAATCGCCGCGACGCCGCCCTCGAAGTGTTGCGCGCCCACAATCTCTACCGCTACACCCCCGGCGGCGCTTTCTACCTACTCATCGATATTTCCACCACCGGCATGGACTCGCACGATTTTGCTGTAAAACTAATCGACGAGAAAAAGGTCGCAGCGACACCCGGCAATACTTTTGGCCAGATGTGCAGCGACCACGTGCGCATCTCCTTCGCCTCGTCCGAGGAAAACATCCGCGAGGGGGTAAAGCGTATTTGCGAGATGATCCGCCAACATTCGGCGGATTAAGCGTTCGGCTTGGGGTTATTTACTCCTGGAGTTCGGTATGAACTTTCGAATCTATTGAGTCTGATGTAGTTGACGGGAGGCTTGGTGGTCTCGGCGGGTGGTGGTTTTGCCTGTGGCCTGAGCAACGACCACTTTGACGGGGCACAAGATTTGGTGCAGGAAACTTTTGTACGCGCTTATGCCCAACTGCACACGGTGCATTCATCCCACTTCCTGGGGACCTGGCTGGCCACTCTTATGCGCCGGCTGGCTGCCAGCCGCTACGCCCAAGCACAACGGTGCTCCGAACTGCTGGGCGAGTACACCTCAGACGATGCAGCCCCCGTGGCCATGTCGCCGCCGGGACAAACTCCGGAGGAGGCCTATATGTCGCGCCAATTGGGAGCGAGTATCGACGCAGCCCTGCAACAGCTCACGACCACTTTGCGCGAAATCTTCACCGCTTTTCATTCGGATGGACGCTCCATCGCCGAAATCTCGGCAACGACCGACATATCTATAGGGGCCGTTAAAGCGCGCCTGTTCCAGAGCCGCAAAAAACTCAGAAAGGAATTGCAAACCATGGCCCCCGAACAAATAATGCTTTTACGTCCCCAATCAACGTCTTCAAACCAACCCCCGCGGAAACGAAGTCAACCTCTCCAACCCATCCTCGGTAATCAAATAATTCTCCTCCAACCGAATCCCCGCCTTCAAATCCTCAGAATATAACCCCGGCTCCATCGTAATCACATCCCCCACCTCAAACGTCGCTTCGTACTGCGGATTTAGCTCCGGCGTCTCGTGCGGCGCCATCCCCACCCCGTGCCCCAGATGGTGCACCAACCCATCGTAGCCCTCCTGACCCAAATACTCGTTGGCAATCTCGTACACCTCGCGCGCCACCACCCCCGGCTGCACCGCCGCCTCCAGCTGCGCAAAAAGCGCATCGATATAACTCCAGGCCCGCATCTGCTCGTCCGTAGGCGACCCGTCCACCGCAAAGGTGCGGCAGTTATCGGCAAAATATCCGTGCAGCACCGGCCCGGCGTCGAGGATGTAGAGTTCGCCCGCCTCCATGGCGCGCCGCCGCGGCAATCCCCCCCCGGCGTTAGAGCGAAAATCGTTGCCCAAATACTCCAGATCCTCGCCTGCCTCCACCGTGGCCGCCGCGCGAACTTCGGCAAAAACTTCCACCTCGTCGGCGCCCGGCCCAATGGCCTCCTTGGCGGTGTTGTACATCGTTTCGGCGATGCCAATTGCGGCGCGAATGGCGTCCACCTCGTCGGCCAGCTTGCACTTGCGCAAGCGGTACACATCGCGCGTGATGTCCGCCGCATCGGCGCCGCCCAGCGCCGCAATGCAGGCGCTGCCGCCGCCCATATCGGCGCCCACTTTGTGCCGCTTCCCCACGCTGGCCGCCAGTTTCTCGGCCACCGTCTCGAACTGCACACTGTGCATGGTCGAAAAAAAACCGGCCTCGTAGGGCACAATTTCGTCGACCGCCGCGTCTTCGGGAACGCCGGCGCCCACCAGCGTGACATGGCCGTCCGTCCGAATAAAAGCGGCGGCGGCGTGGAGCCGGTTGTGCAAAAAACCCGTGAAATAGTAGACGTGGTCGCGCCGCCCTATAATGGCGCCTTCCAGCCCAGCTTCCTCCAGCCCCTCCAGTAGCCGCCGCTGCCGCTGCCGACAACCTTCTGTAGTCAGTCTCATCGCTCCTCCTTTATCGCACGCTTCTGAATTATCTCAAGTATAGCGCCTGCCAGATTCTCTCTGCAAACGCTCCAGTATGTCCTTGACCCGCTGCGCCGCGTCCTTATGACACACCAGCAGGGCGTCTTCCGTATCCACCACCACCAGCTCCTCCACCCCAATTAGGGCGACCAATTTGTCCTTCTGCCCGTAGGCCGTCACCCGCCGCGCGTCCAGCGCCAACACCTCGCCGGCGAACAAATTTCCCTGCGCATCCGCCGGCAACACATCGGTCAGCGCCGCCCAACTGCCGATATCGCCCCACTCTATGTCGCCTTCCAAGGTGGCCACCTGCGCGGCGCGTTCGATAATGGCATTGTCGATAGCTATGGCCCGCAAATTCGGATACTCGCGCTCTATAGTCTCGGCCTCGGCCGCCGTGCCCACAGCGCCTTGTATGTGCGCGAGAATTTCGTACATCTCCGGCTCAAACTGTTCAAAAAGCTCCAGCACGGTTGCCGCCTTCCACGCAAACATATTGCTGTTCCACAGATACTGGCAGCTTTCGGTGTAAGCGCGGGCGCGCTCGGCGTCGGGCTTTTCGGTAAATTCCTCCACCGCATACACCGGCTCCCCCTGCCACAAAGTATCGCCCTTGCGTATGTGGCCGTACCCCGTCTCCACTCGCGTGGGTTTTATGCCGATGGTAAACAAATACTCCGGATGCGCCGCCAGCGCCTCCTCGGCCACTTGCAATAAACGGCAGAATTCCTCTGCCTTGCCTATGTAGTGATCCGAACCCAAACTGGCCACTGTACAGCCGGGATAGCGCGCTTCGAGCAAGGCGCATTCCAGCCCAACGGCCGGGCCGGTGTTGCGCAGGGCCGGCTCTACAATGAGCCGCTCGGGCGTTATCCGGGGTAATTGCTCTTGTACTAGACCTTCCATACAGACCCCGGTCGACACGTAAATGTCCTCCGGCCCGGCGATCGCCTCAATGCGCCCGACCGCTTCTTGGATCATAGTGCGCTCGCCCGCCATGGCGTGAAATTGTTTGGGTTTTGACGACCGGCTATAAGGCCAGAGCCGGGTGCCAACGCCCCCGGCGCGAATGACAAATTTCATCCCTTGCTCCCTTTATAAACTGCTTTTCCATGTATTTGTTCGCTTTATACCGCAGTGGCCAGCAGATATTCCGCCACTTCCCCGCCGCGCTGCTCGACACCAAACGACCGCCCAGCTGGTACCAAAACCGTATCGCCCGAACGCAAGCGATGGCCCCCGTCACTGCCGCGCACCTCCGCTTCGCCCCCAACCAGCGTCAAAGCGGCAAACGAGTGGCGCACTGCGTGTTCCCGACGGCCGCCCGCAGTGCGGCACAGTTCCAATCGAAAATACTCCGATTCAACCAGCGCCGCACCCCCATCCTGGGCCCACGGCAAGGTGCGCCAATGCCGCGGCCCGTCCAGTTCGGCGTCAAACGCTATCACATCCAGCGCCTGCTCCACATGTAATTCGCGCGGTTTGCCGTCCAACCCCGGCCGCTTGTAATCGTAAATCCTAAACGTCAGGTCGCTATACTGCTGCACTTCGTACACAACCACTCCGCCGCACAACGCGTGTACCGTCCCCGGCGGTGAAAACACCACATCGCCCGGTTTGACTTCAATAAAAGGCACCACCTCCTCCACCCGATCCGCTTCAATTGCGGCCGCAAAAGCGGCCCGGTCAACGCCCTTTTCCAAACCATATGCAATGCGCCCACCCTGTGAATGTACCACGTACCAGGCCTCCATCTTACCCCTGTCCCCCAACCCTTTGGCCTGTGCATAGGCATCTCCCGGATGCACCTGAATGGACAAATCCTGCTGCGCGTCTAGAAACTTAATTAACAAGGGAAATTCGCCACCGCCTTTTTCACAAACTTCCTCCCCCACCAATTCGGCGCCGTACACCTCGACCAGTTTTGGCAAAGTCCAACCCGCCAACGCCCCCGCCGCCACCACACTTTCGCGCTCGGCATAGGCCGACAACTCGAACGACTCACCTATATGGCCGCTGGCCGGCAAATCCTTATCGTACAACTCCTGTAACCGCCGCCCGCCCCAGACCATCTCGCGAAAATAGGGCCGCATGGGCAAGACATCAGGCAGTACCGACATATCCCCGTATCCAATACATATTTGATGTGAGTTCTAGACGACCGCCGCGCATCTACGGCTTATATCCCACACAACTTATCAGAAATAACAAAAAAGGTGGAGATCTTGCAATGCGGCCTGCTATTTTTTGCGAGAATACACTCAAATCCTAGGGGATCTCGCCTGCCTCCTACCCTCACCCATAACGTCTATTGTCCTGGCCGCCTATCTTGGATTATATTGAAACGTTATAGAATAGGCCGGATACAAAGCAGGAGACCCCATGCAAGACCACGAAAAAACTAAAGCCCAACTCATTGAAGAACTACAAGCGCTGCGTCAACAACTGACAAATAATTACGTGATGTGTGACTTTTTTTAGGAATGTCGATCCCTCCCCTATCTTGTTTTGT
>CAXGRO010000057.1:0-14896 GCA_964012055.1 uncultured bacterium | reverse complement strand
ATTGGTGCCGCCGGGCGAGCACACCGGGGCGGGGTACAACGACCCGGCCTATCGGGTGCGGGGGCGGCCGTCGTGATCGAATACGCGCTGTCGAACGGCCTCGTCCGGGTCGACACGCCGGTTGAAGTGGGCAACAATACGGGGCACTTCTGGTTTCCCTCTTTGCACCGGGTGGGCGCAGACGCGCTCGTTTGTGCCGCAATACGCTCTGCCGATGTGGCGCAGGGAAAGTGGCCGGCTGATCTATTTATAAGCGACGACGCCGGCGCCCACTGGCGGCCGGAGCGGTCCATCGACTCCTACGGCCACACATCTATTTATCGCGATGCGTCGGCCACGCTCATGATGCCCTACGAGTTATGGTCGCTGGCCCCTGGCGACAGACGCAATAGCACGGCGCCGGGCACTTTGCTGACGTATGGTGTCGACGGCTCTCTGGAGATAGAGACGCCGGAGGTTCGCTTTTGCGATTTTCCCGAGCCCCTGGCCGACTACCACGAGGGCGAGCAGTTTCTCCACCACACCGGGCATATTCGGTCTTTGCCCAGCGGCGTACTGTTGACTACTCTATACGGCAAGCTTGATGGAGATGAGCGCCTGAGCACCTTTGCCGTGGCCAGCGCCGACGGCGGCTTTACCTGGAATTACCGCGGCACCGTCGCCGCCGGCGACACCGCGCCCGGGGCGCCCGAAGGCCCCAACGAAGCGGATGCGGTGCTGTTGAACAACGGCGATTTACTGTGCGTGTTTCGCGTCAGCAGCGGGTGGGATTTTTACAGAAGTTACAGCCGCGACGAAGGTCGCACCTGGTCTGTGGCGGCGCGCATGGAGGGCATGTGGTCGGTGCAGCCGCGGCTGGCGCGGCTGGGCAACGGTGCTTTGCTCTTGACCGGCGGCCGGCCCGGCCTATTCTGCTTTGTGTGCGCCGACGGCCAGGGCGAGCAGTGGGAGAAAGTGAATTTGGGCGCACACCACAATCGGCTAATTGAACGCCAGGAGCAGCGTTTTTCAGACGCTTTTTGCGCCGCCGAGAACGGGGAGGATCCCGCCATGAGTACTTCCTACACCAGCATCATGCCCTGGGGAGACGACGGCGCCCTGGTCGTATACGACCGCCTGGGCAACGGTTGGGCAGGGGCGCCCGGCCCCAACGGCGAGGTCGATCGCGTCTTTATCGTGGCTCTTAAAATGTCTGTTTGAGATGTAGCGGATTGCGGTGTGCGGCCGGCTGACAAAGCGGGACGGCGCCGGTCTATCACAGTTTTTATTATTGAGAGGAAATAACATGGGACACAACCCGGAACACACATGGGGACATACGCTGCCCTTTGGCGAGGAGTATTACCAGAAGACCACCGAATTGTTGCGCAAAATACACGCCGATGCGGAGATCCTTGCCGGCGTCGCGCAAAAGGCGGTCACGGCCCTGAACAACGGCAATAAGGTGTATACCGACGCGGCCATCGGTCACATGCCGCCGCACGAAATGGACGACGAGCGCGAGGGCAACCCGGCGCAGATCCACTGCTGCGGCCACGGCTGCTCGCCCGAGGACTACGCCGCTCTGGAGCCCGGCGACGTGCTGATCACCAACAGCGTCAATTCTTCGGTGCGCCAGGCCCGCGACAATGGGGTCTACGTGGCGGGCTTGCCCACCGCCTATGTCAACAACAGCGGCACGCCGCCGGGCCAGGTCCACGCCAACGAAAACGACTGGCTTTTGGAAGACGTCTGTTCGGTGGTGATCGACACCTACATTCCCTGGGACCAGGGCGTTGTGCAAATGCCAGAGGTGCCGGAGATGCCGGTTTTTCCGGTTTCGTCCAATATCACCTGTGGCGTCCACTGGATGCTCGCCGCCGAAGTGGCCCGCGCCCTGGCTTCTGGTGCCGAGCCGAGCGGCGCGGCGGGGCGCGAGTATCTGGACGTGTTGTTTGAACGGCTGGACGCGCTGCACCGGGAAGACATGAAAAACCTCAACGATGTGGCGCAGAAAATAGCCGAGCGGATTATAGGCGGCGGGCGCTTTTTTGTGCGCAGCCGCAACCCGGGCGTGCAGGGCGACGCCAACGGCGTAGCCCAGGGGCTGATGCTGACCAATGCCTTTGAGATGCGTGGCGCTGCCGACGGCGGCGACCAGGAAACCCTGGTCATTGCCGCGGTGAGCACCGACGACCCGCAGGAGCTGGCCTGGGCCGAGGAGGGCAGAGCCAACGGCAATTACATTATTGGGATTGGGCCGCAAGACAGTGCGGCCTTGCGGCAGGGGTGCGACGTGTACTTGAGCAATCGCTGCGCCGAAGCCGCCGGCGTCATTGCGGTGGACGGCACGTCCGAAAAGGTGTGTCCGGCCACGGGCATTCTCAACAACATCATCTTGCAAATACTCACGGCGCAATTTACCGACGAGATGTGCCGGCGCGGCGCCGTGCCCTATTTTTATATGGGTGTTTACCGGGTGGTGGGGTCGGACTACAACGCCGCAATGAGGAATTTTTTCAGCGTGCGGGGGTATTGAGCGGACTGGAAAATGACGCGCGCTTCTCGTTCCTGTCCACTGTAGTCGACGTCTTCCCGGGAGAAAAGAAAGTGCGATAATGGACCGAATTTACTGCCATCGCATTGTCAGCAAACTGTTGATTATTTTTCTCTGCGCTGGCTCGGTAGGGGCGGCGCCAATGCCCTTTGAAGACCCCCAAAGCGGCCTGTGGGGTTATCGCAGTAGTCAGCACATTGCGATAGCTGCCAGCTGCCACATCGCCGGCGATTTTAACCAGTACGGCATTGCCGCTGTTGCCGCAGATGAGGGGTGGCAGTACATCGATACTAACGGCAACGTAGTGCTCATTCCCTTTGTTTACGACAACGCGCCCGATGTCTTTGTTGAAAATCTGGCGCGCTATGTTGAGTCCGACAAGATCGGTTTCTGCGACGAACGCGGCCAGCGCCTCATTGCCGCGCGCTACGATTTTGCGCGGCCCTTTTCCCAGGGCTTGGCCGCCGTCTGTACGGGATGTACCCGGCAATATGACGGCGAGCACTACAGTTATGTGGGAGGGCGCTGGGGGTATATCGACTATCTGGGAAATGAGGTAATTCCCCTGCGCTTTGAGGCCGCCGAATCCTTTGCCGCCGGGCGGGCTCGCGTCTACCTGGATCATACCTGGATAGCGCTGGCGCTGCCCGATACATTGCCCCAGTGGCAAACGCTCCAGGGTTTTCTGCCCAAATTGGTTATGTCGCACCCCCTGCTCGATGCGGCGCCCTTTGAAACTGCCTATGGCCAGTTCTATCTGGACGTTGGGGAAGAAGCGTAACCCCAGCGGCAGATCATCGTGCGCCACTCTGTGGACATGGAGGTGCCGACGCAGAAAGGGCGCAAGATCGAAGTTACCAGATTGGTCACCCGCATTGCGCTGGGCGGCGCCCCCAGAACGAAAGAATCCTACAGCAATGATGTGCTGACTCTGGCGGCCTGGAGGTATTTGGATGCAGCCGGCGCTCGGCCCGCCAAAGAGGGTCGCTAGAAAAATGCCTTGTTCGCTGTGTGCTGGCGCTGGCCAACATTTGCATGATTTATTGCATGGCATTGCGTAAATTTAGTTTTTCCTATATGTTAGTTTAGTCGGCCGAATTCCCACTCGGCTATTTTATCACTTCCGACGATTTCCTGCGCTATTTCTCGGCCTATCCTCTTTTTACTATCGCATACCCGAGAGCACGTCGCCGTTCATCTCGGGTAACCCAAGACGGGAGTCTATGCACGCGTATAAGCGTGGGGGTTCTGCAAAGAAGGTTTTATGAATTCTACAAGTTTCGCCGGCCTTAAACTCGATCCCAATATCCTCCGCGCTCTGGAGGAAGAGGGGTATGCACAACCTACGCCGATTCAGCAGGCGGCCATTCCCGAATTGCTGGGCGGCAAAGATTTACTGGCCACGGCCCAAACCGGCACCGGCAAGACGGCGGCCTTTGCGCTGCCCATTTTGCACGTGCTCAAACGCCGCCAGCGGAAGGCGATCGGCGCGCTGATTTTAACCCCCACGCGTGAATTGGCGTTGCAAATTGACGAGAGTTTGCGCTGCTACGGCCGCCACTTGCCGCTGCGCAGCGCCGTATTGCTGGGCGGGGTGTCGCCCGGCGCCCAGATCCGCGCCTTGCGCCAAAATCCCGACGTGCTGGTGGCCACGCCCGGCCGCTTGCTCGACTTGATGCAGCAGGGGCACGCGCGCTTCGACCGCCTCGCCATGCTGGTGCTCGACGAGGCCGACCGCATGCTCGACATGGGTTTTGTGCACGACGTGCGCCGCATTGTCGATACCTTGCCCAAAAAGCGGCAAACCATGTTGTTTTCCGCCACATTGGCGACCGAAGTTGAACAACTCGCTGCCGACATGCTGCGGGCGCCGGTGCGCATTGCGGTGACGCCCCCCGCTTCTGTGTCGGGGCGCATCGACCAGCAGGTCATCTTTGTCGAGCAGGGCCGCAAGCGCGAGTTGCTCACCGACGTACTGCAGGGCGACGAGGTGCAACGCGCTCTGGTTTTTACCCGCACCAAACACCGGGCCAACCGGCTGATGCGGCAGTTGACCAATAGCGGCATCAACGCCGATGCCATCCATTCGAACAAGAGTCAGAGTGCGCGCCAGCGCGCCCTGGCGGCTTTTGACCAAGGCCGCGTCAAGGTGCTCATCGCCACCGACATTGTGGCGCGGGGCATTGACGTGGAGGATATTTCGCACGTCATCAACTACGAATTGCCCCACGATCCCGAGAGCTATGTGCACCGCATCGGGCGCACTGCCCGGGCCGGGGCCGATGGAATTGCCCTGTCTTTTTGCGATGCCGCCGAATTGCCCCTGCTCAAAGGAATCGAACGCCTGACCCAGGCGCCGCTGACTATGGTAGAGGGCCACGACTTTTATTCGCACGCCATTGCGGCGCAGCGTCGGGAAGAAGAGCGCGACAAAGCCGCGCCCAAGAGGGGCAAGAACGGCGGCCAACGTCGCCCTAATGGCCAGGAAAACGGCAAACAGCAGCGCTTGAACGGCCGCGGCAATAAGAGGCAACAACGACGCGCGGACGGCCAGGGCGCTAGCGGTAAACAGAGCGTTGCCAATGGGCGGGGCGCGGGAAAAGTCAACGGCGCACAGAGCGCCAAACGCCGCGGGCAGGCGCCGCGTCGGAGCGAAGCTGTGGCACAACATGCGGCGCCAGAGACCGCCGTGGCGAGCGCGCCGCAGCGCCAAGAGGCGCCGGGCGCGCGCTACGGCCGTCGCGCGCGCCCGGCCCAACGTTAATTATCGCATTTAACTCTTCTGAAATAGACCCATGACTCAGACTGAAACGCCGCGCCAGACCACGGCGCGCGCCGACATTCGCAATGTGGCCATTATCGCCCATGTAGACCACGGCAAAACCACGCTGGTAGACGGCATGCTGCGCCAGACCAACGTCTTTCGCGCCAACCAGGAGGTGGCCGAGCGCGTGCTAGACTCCAACGATTTGGAGCGCGAGCGCGGCATTACCATACTGGCCAAGAACACCGGCATCATTTACGGCGGCACGACGATTAATATTGTCGACACCCCCGGCCACGCCGACTTTGGCGGCGAGGTGGAGCGCATCATGAATATGGTCGACGGCGTGGTGCTGTTGGTGGATGCGGTGGAAGGCCCCATGCCCCAGACCCGCTTTGTGCTGCGCCAGGCCCTCAACAACGGCCATAAAGTGGTGGTGGTGGTCAATAAGGTCGACCGCCCGGCGGCGCGGCCCGACGCCGTGGTCGACGACACCTTTGATCTGTTTATCGATCTGGGCGCCGCCGATGAGCAGGCCGATTTTCCCGTGGTCTACACCCGGGCGCTCGACGGGCGCGCCGGCCTGGAGCCCGACAAACTAGACGGTGACTTGGGCCCGCTCTTTGAGACCATAGTGCGGCACTTGCCGCCACCGCAAATTGCGGAGGACGCGCCGGCCCAATTGCTGGTTACGACGCTGGAGTACAGCAGTTATGTGGGCAAAATAGCGGTGGGACGGCTGCACCGCGGTGTCCTTCGCGCCGGGCAGGAGATAGTCCATATAAAGACCAACGGCCAGACCAACAGCGCCACGGTGGGGCAGGTTTTTGTTTTCCGCAACCTCAAGCGCGAAGCGGTGGAGCAGGTGGAGGCGGGCAATATCGTCGCCGTTTCCGGCGTGCCCGAGGTGGGCATCGGCGACACCCTGGCCGACCCGCTCGACCCGCGCCCCCTGCCGCCGATCACCGTGGAGGAACCGACGGTGCGCATGGTGTTTAAGGTCAACGACAGCCCCTTTTCCGGACGCGAGGGCCGGTTTGTCACCAGCCGCGAAATTTACAAGCGGTTGCTCGACGAGCTCGAAAGTAATGTGGCCTTGCGGGTGGAGGAGACCGAGCACTCGGGCGCCTTTATGGTTTCGGGACGGGGCGAGTTGCACCTGGCCATTTTAATTGAGACGATGCGGCGCCAGGGTTACGAGTTTGCCGTCAGCAAACCCGAGGTCATCTTTCGCCCCAGCGAGCAGGGCCTGCTGGAGCCGGTGGAGCGCGTGTTTATCGAAGTGCTCGACGAGTACCTGGGGCCGGTGAGCGAGATGCTGGGCAAGCGCCGCGGTCAGTTGCAGGACATGCGCCACGGCGAAGACGGTACCGTTTATGCCGAGTTTTTAGTGCCGACGCGTGGGGTGCTGGGTTTTCGCCAGCCCTTTCTCAACGCCACGCGCGGCACCGGCACGTTTAACACCCTCTTTGAAAGCAATGAACTCCTGAGCGGCGAGATTGAAACCCAGGAGCACGGCTCGCTGATTTCGCACGAGAGCGGCACGGCCAGCGGCTATGCGCTGCAGCACTTGCAGCAGCGCGGCGCATTCTTTATCCACCCGGGCGAGCAGGTCTACGCTGGCCAGGTAGTGGGCCAGCACATTCGCAACGAAGATCTGGTGATCAATGTTTGCCGCACCAAACACATGACCGGCCACCGCGCCACGCCCAAAGCGATCCTAGAGGCACTGGCGCCGCCGCGCGTTTTGTCGTTGGACGACGCCATCGAATACCTCGGCGCCGACGAATTGTTGGAGGTTACGCCCGAGGCGCTGCGGGTACGCAAAAAGGAACTGCAACACGGGGTGCGGCAGCGCGCCGAAAAGAACGCCAAAAAAGGATAGGGTCGCGCCCCTGTGTTGCGGCGCCTTATTGTTTGGTGACGGCGTCTCCCACGCAGATGGTGCCGGCTTCTACGACCCGGGTGTTGATGCCGCGCAAGCACAGCTCTTTGCCGCTGGCGGAATTGACAAAGTTCATGGCTTCCATGCCAAAACGCTCGACAAATTTCTTGCATCCAGTGTGTGGTTCGGCAGTCACTTCGATTACCGCCGAGCCGATGGTCAGGCGGGTGCCCGCCGGCAGATTGGCCAGTCCCAGGTTGAGGTCGACGAAGAGTTGATCACCGGCCAGGGGCCAGCGCGCCTGATCGACGGCGACCAGGTCGGCGACGCGGGCGTTCATTAGCGTCAGTTGGGTCTCTGGGTTGGGCGGGCGTTTGGGGATGAGCGACTCGCCGCGGGTGAGCCAATTGTCGCCCACCAGGCCGACGGCCGGGTCGAGCTGGCCTTCTTGTAAGAGTTCGCGTTCGCCGACAGCGGGGCGGCGCGAGATCATTTTCAGTTCTCCGGCATCGGCGGGGGATTGGCGGATGTGTTCCAGGCTGGCGTTCAGTTCATCCATGGTTAAATGTTTGACTTGCATTGGACGGCTCCCGTATAATTTGGTGCGCTCGTAGTGATGGGATTGGGATATGGGATATGGG
Organism: uncultured bacterium; assembly: GCA_964012055.1. Taxonomy (GTDB): domain Bacteria; phylum Latescibacterota; class UBA2968; order UBA8231; family UBA8231; genus CAXGRO01. The sequence goes on along the minus strand of CAXGRO010000057.1, from coordinate 7,070 downwards.
ATAAAATAAGCTTGTACGGTGATGAAGGGTATAATTTATTGTGGGTGTGGTGTGGTTGAGGAGGGCTTGATGGCCATAGGAGATCGGGGTATTTGAGGAGAAATCAGGTCTTCAGGCCAGAAAACCCGTCGAGAGCGGGGGTGTGGAGGACGCCAGAGCAAGAAGGAGAGGGTACCATGAGCAATCCCACGTATCGCGTCGCCATCATTGGCGCCGGACGCATAGGCGGTTTGCTGGAGGATGAGCAAGCGCCCAATACGTTTCGCAAACCGCACGGTCACTTTGCCGCGTACTCGGCCGTTGAGCAGGCCGAAGTGGTGGCGGTGGCGGGGCGCAGTGAAGGGCGCTTGCAGATGTTCACCGAGCGCTTTGGCATCGACAACACCTACCTCGATTACCGCGAGATGATCGAGCGCGAGAAGCCCGACATCGTCAGCGTCACCACTCAGTCGACTTACCGCGCCGAGCCCATTGTCTTTGCCGCCGAACACGGGGTGCGCGGCATCTACGCCGAAAAGGCGCTGTGCGCCTCGCTGGAGGAAGCCGACCGCATTGCGGCTGCCTGCAAGGCTAATGGCGTGGCCTTTAACTTTGGCGCCGAGCGCCGCTACCACGACGGCTACGTGCGCCTGCGGAAGGCGGTGGAGCGCGGCGACATTGGCGAGCCGCAGTTCGCCTTTACTTTTTGGTGCACGGATTTGATGAAACATCACTCGCACTCGTTCGACACCGTGGCCATGCTGCTAGGCGACCCGGCGCCACTGTGGGTCGAAGGCCGGTTGGTGGAGCCCGGCGACCGGCTCGACCCGGGCGATACGCGCATGGGACCGCGCGAGGGCACCGAGCTGAGTCGGCGGCCGCTGCCTTTGCCTACCTACGATGCGCAGGGGAACCGCTTTGTGCCACCGGGCGACGTCAATTACGCCGAGCCGATGATGGAATTTGCGCGCGTCGGTTACGCCGGCGGCGTCGAGTCGGTGTTTGTGCCGCGCCAGGGTGCCACCGAATTTGAGGTGCACGGCAGCGAGGGGCGCGTGTGCGCCTGGGACGACGGCAAGGACTTTCGCATACGGCGCAAGGCAAAGGGCGGCTTTGAGGAAGAAGTCATTTGGCCGCAGGGCGAGAGCCCGACGGTGGTAATTATTAGAGAAATCATTGGTGAAATAGAGGGCGGAGCGCGCACCAGCGGCCACATCGACCGCACCTTGCAGGTGAACGAAGCCGAATTTGCGGTGGCGCACTCGCATTTGCAGGGCGGCGCCAGGGTTTCTTTGCCCCTGGAAGATCGCAGCCTCTACATCCCCGGCCATTAACCAGCGAGGAAAAACATGGCAGCAGACGGCACCACACCTCCCCGCCTCATCTACTACAGCGACGCGCACCACTTCCACGCCAAGCGCATCGATCCTCCTCTCAACCTGCACAAAATGCGCTGGCCCATCGACGAACTGGCCGGCACCGGGGTCGACGCGCTGGTCTTTGGGCTGGGCTTTGGCGACGTCTATTTCCACCAGACCAAGATTGGCCGCATCATCGGGCAGGAGCAGGAGGTGTGGGACGGCTTTATCAACTGGCGCATCATGCGCATGGTCAAAGACGCCCAAGCGCTGGGTACGGACCAGGTGCGCGAGGTGATCAAGCACGGCCGGGCTGCGGGCATTAAAGTTTTTCCCAGTCTCAAGCTGCAAGACCCGGCGGCGCAGGGCGGGGAGCGCTGCGGCTGGCTCAAGTGGCACAACGGCATGGAGGTGACGCTGGGCATGGGCGACGAGCGCTTTCCCAAGCACCAGACCGAGTGGTGTTACGACTATACCAATCAGGCGGTGCGCGACGAGAAACTGAGCCTCATCGGCGAGATGCTGGAAGACTACGAGGCCGACGGCATTGAGCTCGACTTTATGTTCTTTCCGCTCTATTTTCGCCGTGACCAGACCGAAGCGAATATTGCGACGATGAATCAATTTGTCGCCGCAGTGCGGTCGCTGGCGCGCGAGATTGGCGACCGCCAGTCTAGAGAAATACCGATCATGGCCCGGGTGTGGCAGCGGCGCGACGACAACCTCGATATTGGCCTGGACGTGGAAGCGTGGATCGCCGCCGGCGATGTCGACCTGGTGGTCGGGCAGATTCCCCATACCTTGCTCGACTCGGGGGTGAGCGACGGCCGGTGGTTGGCCGAGGCGGCCAACGCCGGCGGCGCTGCGGCCTATTTGCGCCCCGGGCGCAAGCTGGACGACCCGCGCGCCGGCATCGCTAGCATCGAGATGTTTCGCGCCTTTGGGCAGACCTTGCACTGGCAGGGTTTTGCCGGGGCCTGCCTGGGGTATTTGCCCTGGCCCTTTGGGCAAGCCGAATACCAGTTGCTGCGCGAAATGGCTGCTCCCCAGGCGGCGCTGCGCCACGACAAGCGCTACTTTCTGCCGCCGCGCGAAGACCTGGTTACTTACGTACGGCCCGACACGCGCCCGTTGCCCATCGACCTCGAAGAAGGGGTGAGGGAGACGGTGCCGGTCTGCATTGCCGACGAGGTGGAGAACGCTCACGCCGACGGCGAGATGCGCGAGCCGATTCTCACCCTGACGGTGGAGTTCTTCTGCGTCGAAGACGAGGTGGAGTTCCGTTTTAACGGCAAAGACTTGACGATCGACCGCAAGGCCATTCACGAGCCGAACCGCGGCCTCTTCTGGCTGCGCTGGGCGCTGGCCCCCGAGGACGTCGAGCAGGGCGATAATGCGCTGGAGATAGAGATCGTGCGCAAGGAGAAGAGCGCCGGGTTTGCGCGCACCCTCACCGGTGTGGAAGTCCACCTGCGCTACACCGAGTTCGATCGCCCCGAGGCGTTGGACCCGGTTAAGATAGCGCCGCCGTCGTAGATTTCTGCGTTTGTAGATCCAAATAAAATACGGGCATTGCTCGCGAAAGCGTCCGTCGTCTGTAGATACTGACGAGCGATCGGCGACTATTCAAACGCGACCGGTATGCGGTCGCCATGCCACGGGAAGGCGTAGCTGGGCTGGTTGGCAAAGCGGCTCATGCCCAGGTCGAGGCGGATGGAGGTGGAGGGCGGCAGCGCGACGTCAACGTATTTGCCGTCGACCGGCACCGCGTTGATTGCATCGCCGTTTTGCTGGCGCACCTCGGTAAATTGGTGTTCGCCAAAGGCGCCGGCCTGAATGGTGACCCGGTGCGTCTGGGCGGCGCGGGCGGGATTTTTCCACCAGCCCTCTTCCGAGTTCTTTTATTACCGGATACAGGGTCGCCATGGTGCCCATGGGTTTGCAGCGGTAATTGTCTTTGTCGACCACGCGGCTGCCGTGGAAGTAGGCCATGACGTTTTCGATGGCCACTTCAAAAACCGGGCCGCGGCTGGTGGGGAAGGGCGAGCGGATGATTTTGTGCACCAGGTCCCAATTGGGTGCTTCGGGGTCTTCGCCGGTGTACATGTGGGCAAAGCGGCGGGCGCGTTTAACGTGCTCGGGCACGGTGGGGTCGGCCAGGTCAAAGTGGTAGAAGGCCATATTGCCCTCGCTCTGGTGGTGCCACTCGTTGACCATGCGGCGGCCCGGCACCCAGGTGGAATCGTACTGGCGGCCCATGGCGTAGTATTCGTTGTAGAGCTGCGGCAGCATCCACGAGAACACGGGGTTAGCCTTAGGGGCCGCTGGTGCGGGTGGTGGCGTTCCACACCATCATGGCGTCGTCGAAGATTTTTTGTTGGCCCCCATGGCGTAGAGCAAGCCCCAATTGTAGACCTTTTCGTAGTAGTCGTCGACGTCGGCGGCGTAGTAGAGCATGCCGCCCGGGGCGCAGTGTTTTTCGATCATCAGGGCGGCGGCTTTTTCGTTGACTTGCAGCAGGTGGCGTTCTAACATGGCCCACTGTGGCGGGTCCGTCTGTTGGGAAGCGGTGAGGCAGGGGAATGGCGACGTGAGTTGGGCAGGCATAGCGACCTCCTTGGCGACTGCGAAGCTGGTGTGGTCGGCGCAAGAGCAGCCGTTAAATTTCGGCGTAAATTTCGAGCATATTGCCCTCGGGATCGGCAAAGTACACGGTGCGGTGACCCCGGGGTTGGTCGGTAGTTGGTTCGAGTATTTGCACGCCCTTGTCGACGAGTTGCCGATAGCAGACATCAACTTCGGACGGCGACACCAGAAGGGCGAGTTGCACGCCGGGCAAATCGGCGCGCACGCCGCGGCCATCGTACCCCCGCGTGCGTTTGCGTAGCGACAACAACACGGGCCCGGCGCGAAACGTCAAACCTGTCTCCGATTCGGATACGACGGGAAAAGCAAACAGGTCTCGATAGAACGCCTTCATGCACTCCAGGTCGTCGCAGAGAATGATGGCGTAGTTTAATTGTCGAACGGCTGTGAGCATGGATAAACCTCCTGCGCTACCAGCGGTAACTCACGGGGTATTGGTGAATGGCCTGGTCTGGGGTGAGGATTGTGGCGTTGAGGTTGAGTGCCGTTGCTACCAGCAGCCGATCGAACGGGTCTCGATGATGGTCGGGCAGTTCGCCGGCACGGTAGATATCGTCTCTGCTTAGTGGCTGAAGATCAAGAGACCAAGCCGTCGTTTGTGTTTCAAGCCAGTGTCTAGGGGGGTCTGGGAGTTCTAGTTTACCTGTGCCCCATTTGAGAGTGATTTCCAGAACGGATACATCGCTCAGAAGGAGCGCGGCTTGCGGTCCGTCAATAGCGCTTTTAACGCTTTTGGAGAGGCGATCCGATTTGGCGCACAACCAGATGAAGGTGCAAGTATCTAGCAGATACGTGGTCAAAGTCCCCATTCCTCTAGTTCCTCGTCGACCAGCGGGCGGAATGCATCCTCCGTATAGCGCACGGGCTCCGAAGTGTGGGTGCCGACCTTGGGGCGGCGTTTTGTAGCAGATGGCTCAATGGCAGTCAATTGGGCCACGGGCAAATTGCCGCTAAGTATGATTATGGTTTCGCCTGCCTGAACTTCCTTCAGCAAGCGCGATAGGTGCGTTTTGGCCTGGTGGGTGGTTGCCGTCTTCATCACCTTTCTCCTAAGCAACAGTAGATTTCTTTAATTATATAATTAATAACTTAGTCTTGACTAAGTCAATTAAGCAATGCGGATTGTTTTCTCTGAATCGGCGACGAGGTTGTAGATTCTGAAAAATGTTCTGGTTCTACGCGAAGGGGACGATGCGCCTACTTGCCACTGTCCTGTAAATCCAGCAATTTTAAGATCCTAGGTATAGGTAAAGGCAGGCCAGAATGTTGACATTTCGACCGATAAATGTAGTTGCGGATAGAGATGTGCTATTAGAATGGCACTGCGATGGGAATTATGAAAGTGAGACGCCGTGGGCGCGGACGGTCTCCTACCAAGAGTACAGGAAGAAGTGGTTGAGTACTGAGCAGCCGGAATCTTTTTTGAATCACTTGGCCGAATCTACAAGCGACACTCGCACCATTGCGGAAATCGCCGAGAAAGATGGAACGGCGATAGGGTTTGTATGGGTCATATTCACAGACGTGGAAGGTTACGACGTGACGCGCCGAAGTGAATGATATCGCGGTGAGTAAGTCGCATCGCCGAACGGGGATTGCGACACAGATCTTGGAGCGCGTTGAGCATATAGTCAGGGAGCGCGGAGCGGATTTGTGGCGTTCGGAGAGCGGAATCGAGAACATCGCGTCGGCCGGGCTGCACGAGAAGATGGGGTTCAAGCCATACCGGATCGAGTACGAAAAGGTGCTGGCTCGCTCAGATGGCTGAGCTTTTTTTATTTGTCGTACATATATGTGGATACATACACGGTATTAGGAGGAGTAATGGACACGGCATGTCTGGATTATCGCCTGACCGAGGAGGAGTGCGCTCAATTCGAGCAGAATGGCTTCCTGGTAGTCGACGACGTCCTGCCGCCCGAGATGATCAAAGACCTCACGACCCTGGTAGATCGGCTTGACGCCCAATACCGCACGGTGATGGGGTTGGGTCCGCACGAAGTGCTGGAGTTGATCGATTTTGTCGGCAAGGACGATCTCTTTTTGGAGTTGCTGGATTGGCCCAAAACGTTTGCCAAAGTCTGGGAGATCCTGGGCTGGCACATTCAGCTCTACCACTCGCATATGAACGTTACGCCGCCACTGGCGCCCGGTGAGCGGGGCAAGAGGGAACGTTTGGGCTGGCACCAGGACAGCGGCCGTTTAAATGTCGACTTAGAGGGCGATTACCGGCCGCGCATCTCCATCAAAGTGGGCTACTTTTTAACCGACACCACGGAAGCGGATTGCGGCAATTTCTACGTGGTCCCCGGCTCCCATCTGCAAAATGAACTGGACATGCCCGCCGACGGGATTTCAGATCCCGAAGGAGCGGTAGCCCTGCGCATTAAAGCGGGGTCGGCGCTGTTTTTCGACCGGCGGGTGTTCCACGCCGCCAGCCCCAACTATTCGCAGGTCGCGCGCAAGGTGGTGTTCTACGGCTACAGCTACCGCTGGCTCAAGCCGCGCGACAATATGACGGTGGACCACGTCATGCACCGCTGCAGCCCCGTTCGCCAGCAGTTGTTGGGGGCCCCCACCACGCCGGTGAGCCGTTGGGGCAACCGCGGCGGCGATAGCGGCAGCGGTTTTACCTCGCCCAACGAGGAGGACGTGCCGCTGCGCATTTGGATAAGGGAACACTTAGGCGAAGAGGAGGTGGTGCCATGATCGTCGATACACACTTTCATATATACAACCCGTTTCGCGCCGAGGGAGCGCTGTGGCCCGACCCGGAAAACGTCTTGCTCTATCGCCCTACGCTGCCGGTCCACGTCAAAGCCCAGGCGGTGCCCGAAGGCGTAGAGGGCGTGGTGGTGGTGGAAGCCAGCGAGTGGGTGGAGGACAACCAGTGTATTTTGGAGATAGCCAAGGACGAGCCTTTTATTGTGGGGTTGGTGGGGCGGTTGGAGCCGGGGGACGAGAATTTTGCCGCCGATCTGGAGCGTTTTGCGGCCAAGGGGGCGGAGAAGTTTTTTTGGCGCAATTCGCAAAGGCAATACTGTGGACACTTTTTCGATTTTGAGCGGATTTTTGTAAGGTTGAAAT